>JACNKJ010000285.1 GCA_014382085.1 bacterium | reverse complement strand
TGCCCCTCGGCGGCGGCCAGGTTCACCAGGCGGCCCTTGGCCAAGACGAAGATCTTCCGGTCGCCGGGCAGGTCGTAGCGCTCGTTGTTGGGACGGATCTCCTCGGGATCCCCGGCGGCCAGTCGCGCCAGCTCGCCAAGATTGAGCTCGCAGTCGTAGTGGCCGGTGTTGCAGACCACGGCCCCGTCCCGCATGGACGCGAAGTGGCGGCTGATGATGATGTCCTTCATGCCGGTGGCGGTGATGAAGACGTCGCCGATCTTGGCGGCCTCGTCCATGGTCATCACCTGGAAGCCTTCCAGGGTGGCCTTCAGGGCGGCCGTGGGCTTCACCTCGGTGACGATGACCTGAGCGCCCATGCCCCGCGCGCGCATGGCCACGCCGCGGCCGCAGTGCCCGAAGCCCGCGACGACGAACTTCTTGCCCGCCAGCAGGATGCTCGTGGCGCGCAGGATGCCGTCAATGCTCGACTGGCCCGTGCCGTAGACGTTGTCGAAATCCCACTTGGTCTCGGCATCGTTCACGGCGACCACGGGATAGAGCAGCTTGCCGTCCTTCGCCATGGCGCGCAGGCGATGCACGCCGGTGGTGGTTTCCTCGGTGCCGCCGTGGATGCGTCCGCAGAGCTCCTTGTGACGTGCGTGTGCCGTAAAGATGAGGTCGGCGCCGTCATCCAGGGTGAGGGTGGGTTCGGCTTCCAGGCACTGATCGATGGCCCAGTAGAATTCCTCGGTGTTCATGCCGTGCCAGGCGAAGATGGGCACGCCGTTGGCGGCCAGAGCCGCGGCCACTTCATCATTGGTTGAAAGGGGATTGCATCCCGACCAGGCCACCTTTGCTCCAGCGGCGATAAGGGTTTCCACCAGCACGCCCGTTTCCTTGGTCACGTGCAGGCAACCGGCGATCAGGTGTCCCTCGAAGGGACGAGTCTTGGAGTACTTTTCGCGCAGGGCCATCATCACCGGCATACGGCTTTCCGCCCACTCGATGCGTTTGCGACCGGCATCGGCCAGGCTCAGATCGGCAACCTTGTAGTTCTGGGTCATCTCCATTATTCCTCCCGGGCCCCGGCGGGGGCGCCCTCAGTTTTGCCGATCTTGGCGAAATACGCGCGAAGCTCGTCGGCCTTGTCGGTGTCTTCCCAGCGGAATCCTTCGTCCTCACGGCCGAAATGGCCGTAGGCGGCGGTCTTCACAAACTGGGGCTTCAGCAGATCCAGATGGCGGATGATGTTGTAGGGACGAAGTGGGAACACTTCACGAACGGCGCGGGTGAGTTCGGAATCGCTGTAGTCGCTGGTTCCGAAGCTGTCCACCATGACACTGACCGGATCGGGCTTGCCGATGGCGTAGGCCAGTTGCACTTCCACTTCCTCGGCCAGTTTCGCCGCCACGATGTTCTTGGCGATGTAGCGAGCCATGTAGGAGGCCGAACGATCCACCTTGGAGGGATCCTTGCCGCTGAAGGCTCCTCCGCCGTGGCTGCCCTTGCCGCCGTAGGTGTCCACGATGATCTTGCGACCGGTCACCCCCGCATCACCCTGGGGCCCTCCCACCACGAAGCGTCCCGTGGGATTCACGAACCAATTGTTTTCGTTCACGTAGGGGTAGCCGCATTCGTCAAGCACGGGACGGATGACCTTCTCCTTCACCTCGTCGACGAGGCTGTCGTAGTCCCAGTCCTCGTCGTGCTGCGTGGAAACCACCACAGCGTCGATGCGCACCGGCTTCTTGTCTTCGTATTCCACCGTCACCTGACTCTTGCCGTCGGGACGCGCCTTGGGAAGTTCGCCGCTCTTGCGAAGTTCCGCAAGCCGACGCGTGAGACGATGGGCCAACACGATGGGCAGAGGCATCAATTCGGGAGTTTCATTGCAGGCATAGCCGAACATCATTCCCTGGTCGCCCGCACCCTGGTCTTCGGGCTTTTCGCGATCCACACCCTGGGCGATGTCGCCGGACTGGCGATCCAAACTGGTGAGCACGGCGCAGGTGTGAGAATCGAATCCCATGTCGCTGCTGTTGTAGCCAATGCGCTCAATGGTCTCGCGCACCACGCGGGGAATGTCCACATAGCATTCGCAGGTGATTTCGCCGGCCACCACAGCCATCCCTGTGGTCACCAGGGTTTCGCAGGCACAGCGCGCATTATCCACGTCGGAATCCAGTCGCATGATCTCGTCGAGGATGGCGTCGGAAATCTGATCGGCCACCTTGTCGGGATGCCCCTCGGTGACGGACTCAGAAGTAAAGAGGTGACGTTCGGACACGGGGGCTCCTATCGTTTTCCGCCCTCGAAGACGGATTCATTGCCGAGGATCAGATTTCCATCCGCATGGCGCACCTGGCTTCGGGCGCCGAGCAGGGAATCCCGCAATTGGCTCGATTCCACGCGGCAGTCCTCATCGATAACACAGTTGCTGAGTGTACTTCCCACAATTTCACAACCCGCGCCAATGCTCACGTTGGGACCAATGCTGCTGGATTCAATGCGTGCGTCGGGATGGATGAAAACCGGCGCCTTAATGGTTACGCCAGCGTGTGCATCGGGCGCAGGCTTGCCCTTGAGCAGGGTTTCGTTGGTTTCAAGCCAGGCCTCAGGCTTGCCCACGTCATACCAATCTTCAATGAGGTATGGACTCAGGTGCTCGCCCTGGTCGATCATCCACTGAAGTGCGTCGGTGACCTGATACTCGCCGCGAGTTCGAAGGTCATTGTCGACGATGTGTCGCAAACCGCGATGCAGAGGCTCGAGATCAGCGAAAGAATAGAGGCCCACCAGGACCAAGTTGCTCTTGGGATTTTCCGGCTTCTCCACAAGCTTGGTAATGCGATCGCCTTCGGTCTCGGCCACTCCGAAGCGACGGGGATCCTCTACGGCCTTCACACCCATGGCGTGACCCGGCGCGTTCACCAAGCCGGGAAGATCGGCGCTGAAAATGGTGTCGCCCAGAACACCCACGGCGGGGCCATGGGTCATTTTCGCGCCCTCCATGGCCGTGAGAAAAGCGTGCCCCAAACCTTCGCGCTTGGTCTGTTCAACGAAGTCGACGCGGATATCGTAGTTGGCCTTGACCCAATCGACAATCTGATCGCCCAGGTAACCCACCACCAGGACCACGCGATCGAGGCCCACTTCCGTGAGCCCGTCGAGAATGTGCGCGAGCACGGGTTTGCCCGCCACCGGCAAGAGGGCCTTGGGGGTGCTGTAGGTATGAGGGCGCAGGCGCGTGCCCACACCAGCCACGGGAATGATGGCGTTCATGACTCGTCCTTTTTAGCGATTCAAGCGGGCTTTCATGGCATCCAGGGGATCCGTTGAGGATGGATCCATCCCCCGGAGCAGGGCCAGATAGACGCTTACAAAATCACCGATGAGGACGCTTGTCAACAGTCGGTTGAGCCTTCCTTGGCCTGGTGATGGAAGATCCATGAAGGGGATGCCCCGGTCCGAAAGTAGTTCCTCGCTTAAACGCTTGCGTTCAAGCACCCTCGGATGGGCCTCTGCGGCCCCCAGCCAGATGATCGCGCCGGGTGGATCCTCATCATTCATCCAGGGAATCCAGCTGTTGTGATGGAGTTCGGGCAGGCTATAGGCATGGGCCGACCGCTCGGCATTTTCCTCGAACTGAGCCTGAAGACGCCGCGCTGCACCCGCATACACGGGGCTTAAAGCCACCGCTGCGGGACGAAAATCACCAAGGGTCGCGGCCATGGACTTGGCGGGATTCTTCGACCGAGGGATGGCCGGGTCGCAACTTCGGCAGGCATCGCGAAGGTCGGCGAAAAGGCTCTCGATTTCGATGGTCAAACCCCAGGCATCAAAGAGACCCAGCAATCGTCCTAGGGCCGAGGGCAGTGCGGCGCGTGGAGGATATCCCGGCGGCAAGCTCAAGCAGGGTAGACCTTCCGACTCTGCCAGGCGCTGTAAGTCGCCGCCGGCAGTCAGAACCATGCGCCTGAGCCCCAGGGCTTCTCCCTGCCCAAATAGTTCCAACACCTCTTCAGTTTGACCCGAGTAACTGGACAGAAGCAACAGATCGCCGGGAAGGGTCTTGGGAAGCTCGTAGCCATCCACATTGAGTAAACGCAGACCAAAACTGGCATCTAAAAGAGGCGCGAGTAGACGTCCCGCCACAGCGCTGCCGCCCATGCCGCCTAGAAGAATTCGCCCGGGGACCTCGCCTGCTAGCTTGGCCGGCACATCCATTGCAACCTCAAGCTGATCGGCGAAACTGGCGGTCATGCCGAGCATGTCGCCTGGATCGGCCATATTCAAAAGGGAGGCATCATCCAAAATGTTCATCAGGCACCTTCTCCACGAGCGATCATGTCGGCCAGATCGGGGAAGCGCTCCATGGCTTCGGCGCGAGAGAGACTGCGCACTTCCTCGGATGTGGTTCCCAGCCAGGCGGCTTTCACGATTTGCCTCGCGCCATCGTAGGTGATGCTACGGATCACCCGCTTGATTTCGGGGATGCGATAGGGACCGGTGCTGATCTCATCGAGACCCATGCCCATGAGCAAAATGGTGAAGAGCGGATCTTCAGGCAGTTCGCCGCAGAGCCCCACCCAGATATTCTCCGAGTGGCCCGCCTTCACGGTGCGGCGGATTTGCCGCAGGATTGCGGGATGGAAGGGATCGTAGAGCCCCGACACCAAACTATTGTTGCGATCGATAGCT
>JACNKJ010000284.1 GCA_014382085.1 bacterium | reverse complement strand
CCGCGACCCTACTCGACATACGTATAGCTGTCAAGTTGGCCAATTACAGCGATTTTCGGATAAGAGAAGCAAGAGTTCGGAAAAACTGAATTAATTAGATTAAAACCATCAATTCAATTTATACTTGTCTGATCTCAGATTCAGGAGGTCACGAGCATGTCACAAAACCACTCCCCGAGAAGAGTCATCCCCAGTCTGGCCCTTCTTATTCTACTTCCTCTCCTAACCGCGTTCAGCGGCGAGGCGAACCCGCCCCTGCCACTGGGCCAACACATCGTACTCAGCTGGAACGACCTCGGAATGCATTGCATGAACAAGGATCATGCGCAGATGTCGATCCTGCCGCCCTACAACAACCTCTTCGCTCAGGTCATCGAGCGTGGAGACGCGGGTTCTCTGCCCCGCATTCTCGACACTGAAATCAGCCTTGAGTACTCCATTCCCGGGAACACTTATTCCGTGGGAAAGACTGATTTCTGGGAATGGGATTTCGATCTTTTTGGCGTCGACCTGCCCCCCAACATCGGATTGACCGGCAAGGGTCTCGAAGGCGAGATGGACGCTCACCCGGGCCACTATGTGGCCGAAGGAATTCCCGTCACCCCATTCACCGACGCTGAGCCCGATGTTGAGGATCCTTATCAGCAGGCTCTCATCATCGCCCGCGACGGCAGCGGCATGGAATTGGCGCGTAGCGAGCCGGTGATTCCCGTGTCCACCGAGGTGAACTGCGTCAGCTCGGGTTGCCACACGAGCGAGGACAACATCATTTTCGGACACGACAACGAGGGCGGCTACAACCCTTACGATCAGCCCATTCTTTGTGCAGGTTGCCACGCGTCCCCCGCGCTGGGAACTCCAGGCATTCCGGAAGCAAAGTATTTCTCCTTCCAGATTCACGACAAGCACAAGTTCATGGATGAAACCAATCCCGGCCAGATCGGCTGCGAAAAGTGTCACCCCGGACCCAACACGCATTGCCTGCGGGGCACCATGAACACCGACTTCGGCATGGTTTGTCAGGATTGCCACGGCAACATGGAACAGGTCTCCGGTAGCATCGAGAACGGCCGCACGCCTTGGCTCGATGAACCCGCCTGCCGCGACTGCCACACCAGCACCTACGGTGAACCCGTTGGGCAGCTCTATCGGAACAGTCAGGGACATGGTGGCGTTTATTGCGCCGGTTGCCACGGCAGTCCCCACGCCATTTTTCCCAGCCGGGAAGCGCGGGACAACGCCAACAACATCGCGCTGCAGGGACACTCGGGCACCTTGCGCGATTGCACGGTCTGCCACGGTGTGAATCCTGGCGGATCAGGCCCTCACGGAATCGTGGCCACGGACATCGTTGAAGCGGAGATCATGGGAAGCCGCGATCGCATGCTGGTCTATCCCAGCCCGCTCATGCCGGGTGGCACGGCCACTTTCCTGGCTCGGAATGAAGAAGGTGCGCGGGGCCGCATGCTTGTCTTCGACGCGCGAGGCCGCACCATTCGCCTGCTCGATCCGCAGGCCGACGGCTCGGGTCACGCCCGGGCAGCCTGGGACGGCACTGACCGCGGAGGTCAGCGTGTGGCCGCCGGCGTCTACTTTGTTCGCTGGGAAGCCGGCCAGCGGAGCGCGGCAGGCAAGGTTGTTCTGGTAGATTAGCGAGAAACATTGTTTACGTTATAAGGGGCCCGCACGGTGGGCCCCTCATTCATTAGTACGATTTAAAGCGCAGAAACTCCTGTAATTGTGCCGCGTTGAAACATGACCCCGTTGTGCTATAATTATAGATGATACTCACCAGACTATCTTCTCTGCCACAACCAACAAATGCAACATCCAGGAGATATCATGAAAACAGAGAGACGAATTCCCCTTCTTGCCATGGGGCTTCTTCTAGCCCTTGCCCCCATGGCCTCCGCGGATTGTAGTATCAGCGGAATTTCGACCGCGGAACCAAATCCCGATGACCCGGCGTGGGGCGACTGGAAATACACCATCGAGATGAGCTGGGACAACCTTGAAATGGCTCACGGCCTCAGTCATTGGAACGTGCTCTTCGGCGCGGAAGCCCAGATCTGCTGTGATCCTGCATACTACGCTTTCGGCGACTCTTCGGGCGTCTCAACCGGTGAGCCCGATGCATGCGAGGTAAGCTACATGGCAGAATTGAACTGCGCTGGAGACCCAAGCATTCCAGGTGAGGAAGGCGCTCTCATCAAGTTCGAGCCCATCTGGGGCGATTGCGAACCCGCTTCAACCGGAAGCGGAATATTCTTCTTCTACTCCGACTTCGCTCCGCTTCCTTTGACCGAACCCAACGAGTTGCTGATTTTTAAGGCCGCCGGCGATGCATGCTACGGCTCGCTGAGCGGGGTACTACCGCTCGACTGCGAACCGACAGCTGCCGAGCCCAGTAACTGGAGTACGATTAAAAGCCAGTTTTAGGAAGCCACTTTTCTACAAAAAACCCCCGGCCATCTGGCCGGGGGATTTTTCTTGTCCTCAGTCCTCAGTCCTCAGTTCTGAGTCCTCTTAGTAAGTCTCCGCTCCATCGTAGATGCTGAAGGGCTCCATCATCAGAATGGGCTCACCCTCGGCATTCTTCAGAGCTTCCAGATACTCCAACTCACGTTCGTTGAAGTAGGCAGCAGCCGGGTTGGCGGCCTTCTCGATGGTTTCCACATCGATGCCCAGAAGCGAGGGAGCGAACATGCCGAAGTTGAAGTTACCCAGACCCGGGCCTTCGATGATCTTCACCGGCATGTCGGCGTCGATGCCCGCGGCGTCCTTGGCCATCTGCAAAGCCATCCAAAGACCGCCCAGTTCGTCGACCAAGCCATTGTCCTTGCCGGCAGTTCCACTCCAGATGCGGCCCTGAGCCACTTCAGCCACGGCCTCTTCAGTCATACCGCGACCTTCGGCCACCTGCTTGATGAAGTCCTGATAGAGAAACTTGATGGCGTATTCGGTGCGCTCGAGTTCGGCCTCGTTCTTGGGGCGATGGGGCAGCGTGCCGAGCAGGGGCAGGTTGATGCCGCGGTAGATGTCGGAATGGCTTCCGCGCTGCGTGCCGTGGTAGCTCATTCCGATCTTCTCACCCACGCGCTTGTCCCAGATGTGTCCGCTGATCACACCGATGGACCCGGTGATGGTCAATGGCGAAGCCAGGATCTTGTCGCTGTGCATGGAGATCCAGTAGCCGCCGGAGGCCGCTACGAAGCCCTGAGAAATGATGACGGGCTTTTCTTCCATGGTCTTCTTGAGTTCACGCGCAACAAGATCGCTGGGCAGAGGATCGCCGCCAGGGGAATCGGCGCGCAGCACCACGGCTTTCACGCTCGCGTCTTCGCGCACCTTGCGGATCTTCTTGGAAAGCATGCGCCCACGGATACCCGTGTCCATGGAGCAGCCACCCTCGGCGTAGAGCAAGGCGATTTTGGGAGTGAGTCCCCAGTGCTCATCGCGCCAGACGGGGTCGCCGCGCAGGCCGGCGAGCTGGGTAGCCGTGACGTCTTTGGTCTCGCGCATGGCGATCTCGGCCACGCCTTCCTTCATGTCGTGCCAGTCGCCGACCTTGTCCACAAAGCCCATTTCGAGAGCTTCAGACGGGAGTAACTCGCCAAACTCTTCCACGGCCTTGTCCCAATTTTCGCGGCTCATGCCACGAGATTCCAGGGCATAGGCGACGACCGTCTCATACCAATCTTCCAAGAGGGCGTCGGTCTGAATGCGCTGGCCCTCTGAGGGTGCGTTGCGCGCAAGTGTTTCCGCAGCGGTCTTGAACTTGAAGTAGCGGTGTTCCTGGAAACCCACACCCAGCTTCTCCAAGGTTTCGGCCATATAGGTTCCGCCAAAGGCGAGGCCCTTCACGTCGAGGTCGCCCTGGGGATCCATCCAAAGCTCGTCGGCCACGCTGGCGAGCATGTAACCGAAGAGTCCGGCGCGGTCAAAGTAGATGACGACTTTCTTGCCCTGGGCGCGCAGGCCAGCCAGCTGATCGCGCAGTTCGAGCATTTTTTCGGGGTCGGCATAGAAGCCGGACAGGTTGATCACAACGCCTTCGGTTTTGGGATTTTCAGCGTAGCGATTGATCTGTTCGAGCAAGCCCTTGAAGGTGCGGCCATCATCGAACCAGGCGAAGCGCCGGTAGGGTAGCCCACCCTTCAGATTAACTTCCGGGTACTTGGAGCCGGTCCATGAGAAGGGAAGGATGCTTCCCTTGCGGCCGTCTTCCACGATGTAGGTGCCGCCCAGGAATTCGGTGGACGTTTCATCGCCCGTGGTGACCTCGCCCAGACTTGCGATGTAGGCGTTGCGGTCGCCGCCGCCGAAGCTGAGCTGCAGCCCGAGGCTGAAGGAGCTTTCGTCGGCATCGAAGCCGGTCAGGTTGTATCGACCGGAAATGCTCAGGCCGGGCATGGCCATGATCTCGGCACCGAATCCGTAGTTGATTCGATACTCGTCTTTATTTTCATCCGCATTGAAATAGGGAGTGTAGGTGCCTTCTCCAAAGAGAGTGACACGAGGGCCGAAGGGGCGGAGACCGAGGTCGGCGAGATAGTTTCCCTCGGCGAAGTCGGTGTTCACATCGGCGGCCAGGCCGAAGGAAAGCATCCGGCTGCGCTTGATCATGCCGATGTTCCAGCGGTCGTTGTTATCGACGCCCTCGGGTGTGAGGACGTTGTCCACCCAGTTGT
>JACNKJ010000281.1 GCA_014382085.1 bacterium | reverse complement strand
ACCGTCACCGAGTGGGGTGTGGAAACTCGCGGCGACGTGTTGCGGCTCTCGGGTCAGCCAGGCGCCTATCTCATTGCTTCGTCCATCATCGCCGCCGAGAACATGGCCGCCAAGGTGAAGGAATTGGCTTACGGCCCGGTGAAAATCTGCGGTATCACTCGTCGCAGCGACGCGCTGATGGCGCTCGATGCCGGCGCCACCTGGCTGGGTTTCATCCTCCATTCTGCCAGCCCGCGCGCGGTCACGGTGGAGCAATGTCTTGAAATCACCCGTGGTCTGCCCGGCCTCAAGGTCGGCGTCTTCGTGGATCAGAAGGTGGAGGAGATCGTGAAGATCGCCCGCCGCTGCGCCCTGCACGGTGTGCAGGTGCACGGCGCTCATCGCGAGGACAGCATTCGCTATCTCAAAAGCCATCTCGACGGCGTCTTCGTCACCTGGGCCTTTCCCGTGGGCGATGCTGTGCCCGAAATTCCTGAGGTACCCGCCGACTACTTCTTGCTCGATACCGCCACCCCGCAGCATGGCGGTAGCGGGAAGAGCTTCAATTGGGATTTGCTCGATGGCCTGCCTCCCGAGTTTTTGGCCTCTCGGGTTTTCCTGGCGGGAGGCATTGGACCGGCCAACGTGGCGGAAGCCGCCGGGGTGGGAGCCTATGCCCTGGACCTGGCCAGCGGAGTGGAGACCGGGCCCGGCCTGAAGGACGGCGGGAAGTTGACGGAGCTCTTCGCGGCCCTGAGGTAGTTTCGAAATCCCTCTGGATATCATGGAGATAGCCTTGATATTCACAAAATCAAGCGATAGCGCTTGATATTTAGACAGTTTTCAAAGGACGCTTATGCGCCAAAATGGTCGATTCGGATCTTTCGGCGGATTCTACGTGCCCGAAATCCTTATGCCCGCCCTCACCGAGCTGGAGTCGGCCTGGCTGGACGCGCGCAAGGATCCCACCTTCAAGGCCGAGCTCAAACGCCTGCTGGCCGAGTACGCCGGCCGGCCCACGCCCATCACCCTCTGCGAGAATCTGAGTGCGCGCCTGGGCTGGCCCATGGTGCTCAAGCGTGAAGATCTGGTGCACGGCGGCGCGCACAAGACCAATCAGGTGTTGGGGCAGGCGCTACTAGCCAAACGCATGGGCAAGAAACGCCTCATCGCTGAGACCGGCGCGGGGCAACACGGTGTAGCCACCGCCATGATGGGCGCCCTCTTCAATTTGAAAACCGACATCTACATGGGCGCCGTCGATGTGGAACGCCAGGCCCTCAATGTGTTCCGCATGCGCCTCATGGGTGTGCGGGTGATTCCCGTGGACAGTGGCAGCGCTACCCTGAAAGACGCCATCAACGAAGCTCTTCGTGATTGGGCCACCAACGTTCGCGACACCCACTACCTGCTGGGTACGGTGGCCGGGCCGCATCCTTATCCCCAAATGGTGGCCGACTTCCAGCGCGTCATCGGCAAGGAAGCGCGAACGCAGTTCAAAAAACGTTTCGGCGGAACGCCGCGCGCGGTGGTCGCATGTGTGGGTGGCGGCAGTAACGCCATCGGACTCTTCAAAGATTTCATCCCCACGGATGCTGCGCTCTATGGCGTAGAACCCGCGGGCGAGGGCCTGCGCACGGGCAAGCACGGCGCGACCCTGGGCAAGGGATCGCCGGGCATTCTCCACGGCGCGCGCAGTTATCTGCTACAGGACGAGCACGGACAGATCACCGAAACTCACAGCGTGAGCGCGGGGCTCGACTATCCGGGCGTGGGACCCGAGCACTCCTACTTGAAGGACATGGAGCGCGCGGAATACTTCGCCGTCACCGATCGCGATGCGCTGGACGCCTTCCACCTGCTCTCTGCAAGCGAAGGCATTGTGCCGGCCCTGGAAAGCGCCCATGCGGTGGCCGGCGCTGTGAAGCTGGCACGAAAGTTCCGGCGCGAAATCGGGGGCAAGAAAACCGATTGGCGCAAGCACATGGATCAGGCGATCTTGATCGGCCTTTCCGGCCGCGGCGACAAGGACATGGAAACCGCTCGCCATCACTTCCCCGAACTGGACGGGGGTGGAAAATGAGCCGCGACCGTTACGCCGAAACATTCGATCGCCTCGCCGAACGCGGCGAAGGCGCCTTCGTTCCCTTCACCGTGCTGGGCGATCCCAATGCGAAAACCAGTTTAGAAATATTGCGTGCCATGGCCGCAGGGGGGGCCGACATGCTGGAACTAGGCATTCCCTTTAGCGATCCCGTGGCCGATGGTCCCACCATTCAGGCCGCCGATATCCGCGCGCTCAAGGCAGGCATCACGCCGCCCAAGGCTTTCGATATCATTCGTAAGTTCCGCAAGGAGAACGACGACATTCCCATCGGCCTCTTGGTCTACGCCAACCTTGTGCATGAGCCGGGCCTGGTGAAGTTCTATGAAGAGGCGGCCGCCGCAGGGGTCGACAGCATCCTCGTGGCCGATGTGCCGCTGGAAGAGTCGGCACCTTTCAGGTGGGTAGGCGAGAAGACGGGCATTGGACACGTCTCCATGGTGACGCCGCTTACCGACGATGCGCGTCTGGCCGAAACCGCCAAGCTCGGCGGGCCCTACCTTTACGTGGTCAGTCGCCTGGGCGTCACAGGTCGCGATACAAGTCTGTCTAAGAGTGCGAAACCGCTGCTCCGCCGCATCAAGAAGCAGGGCGGGCCACCTACCTTGCTGGGCTTTGGCATCAGTAAACCTGAGCATGTGTGCGCGGCCATCGCGGCGGGAGCAGACGGTGCAATCAGCGGCAGCGCGGTGGTGGAGATCATGCAAAAACATGCCGGGGACAGGGCGAAAATGGCGACCAGCGTCCGGCGATTTGTCGCCGCCATGAAGAAGGCTACAAAATTCGGTAAGTAGTTACCTGGTAGGGGCTATTGCCGCATTGACCCGATCTGCTCCCCTTGATAGCCTCCGCCCATAACAAGGAGGCCCCCTTGAGCGACGATCAACAACAACTACCCACCAGCCTGGATCCGTCCGCCTACGAGCCGGGCGCGGGTGATACTTACAAGCCCGTGGTGCCTGACCATCTGAACCTCACGGAGTTCACCTTTCGGGCCGTCATCGTGGGCATCGTGCTGGGTGCGCTCTTCGGCGCGGCCAACGCCTACCTGGGTTTGAAGGTGGGCCTTACGGTTACCGCGTCCATTCCCGCCGCCGTCATCGCGGCCTTCTTCTTCCGCATCGCCAAAAAGAGCACCCTGCTGGAAAGCAACATGGTGCAGACGGTCGGCAGCGCGGGCGAATCGGTGGCCGCGGGCGTGATCTTCACCATCCCCGCCTTCTTCCTCTGGGCCGCCGCCGATCCTGCGGCGGATCCAGGCGTGCTGAAGATATTCATCCTCGCTCTTTTCGGCGGACTCCTCGGCGTGCTCTTCATGATTCCTCTCCGACGCTATCTCATCGTCAAGGAACACGGGCATCTTCCCTATCCGGAAGGCACGGCCTGCGCCGAAGTTCTGGTGAGCAATCAAAAGGGATCGTCCAAGGCCTACCTGCTTTTCCAGGGTTTGGGCCTTGGCGCGGCCTATCAGTTCCTCATGCACGAAAAGCTGTGGCAGTTCTGGCACAAGGACGCCGGCGGTAGCTTCCGCGACCGCTATCACATCGGCATGGAAGTCACGCCTGAACTTCTCGGCGTGGGATACATCATCGGCCCGCGCATCGCCGGCCTTATGCTCGGCGGCGCTGTGCTCGGCTTCCTAGTCCTGGTGCCAACCATCTCCTACTTCCGCGAAGCCAGCGGCATGGGATTCATGGGCGTCAGCGAAATCCACGGCAACTACGTCAAGCTCATCGGCGCCGGCGCCGTGGCCTTCGGCGGCATCATCACCTTGATCAAAAGCCTGCCGACCATCATCAGCAGTTTCACGGCGGGCATCAAGGGCATGGCCTCCAGCGGCGAGGTCAAGGAAGAAGTGCGCCGCACCCAGCGGGACCTTCCTATTAAAGGCGTCATGATCACCGCGGGTGTTTTGGCCGTTCTGCTTTGGCTGCTTCCCGACTCCATCATGCCGGTTAACCTCGTGGGCGCCATCTGCATGGTGATCTTTGCTTTTATCTTCGTCACCGTGGCCAGCCGCATCGTTGGTCTGCTCGGCGGTAGCAGTCTACCGGTGAGCGGCATGACCATCGCCACCTTGCTCGGCACCGCCGCCCTCTTTGTCGCCATGGGACACACCGGCAACGCAGCCAAGTACGCGGTGCTCAGCGTGGGTGCGGTGGTTTGCATCGCGGCCTCCATTGCGGGTGACACCAGTCAGGATCTTAAAACCGGATTCCTGCTAGGCGCTACCCCGCGCCGCCAGCAGATCGGCGAATTCATCGGCGTAATCACTGCAGCCTTGGTCATGAGCTTCACTATCTACCTGTTCCGTGAAGACATCACCAACGGCGTCTTGCTCGCTCCCCAGGCCAATCTCATGCGCACGATCATCGATAGCGTCATCGGTGGCAACGTGGCCTGGGACCTGCTCGCCATCGGCGGCTTCGCGGCCATCGTGGTGGAACTTCTCGGCATGAGCAGCCTGGCCTTCGCAGTGGGGCTCTACCTTCCCATTGAACTGTCCATGCCCATCATGGGGGGCGGCATCATTCGCTGGTGGACCGAGAAGAAGGTCAAGGGCGATGAACGCAACGAGCGTCCCGAACGCGGTGTCCCGTTCAGCAGCGGACTCATTGCCGGCC
>JACNKJ010000386.1 GCA_014382085.1 bacterium | reverse complement strand
GACCGCCTTAACCGGTCCACCGCGCGCATGGCATCCACGAAGGGTTCCATCTTGAGGGCTGCCTCCACCACGGTGGCCGGATCATGGGGGCTGATCTTGGCGATGAGCGGCAGGTCCACGGCCTCGCGCAGGGCGGCCATCACCTGCCAGGGTTCCTCCTTGGCATAGTGAACCGTCACCTCCAGGGCTTGCACACCGGCCTCGGCGGCCAGTTTGCCCAGGCGCACCACCTCTTCGGCGCTGTATCCCAGGGAGGCGATGATGGGCGCATCAGCCTTCAGGGCCTCGGCGTATTCACGCTCGAACCAGTCTTCGGGGGGAAGTTCGCTCCAAAGTTCGGCATTGAGCATACCTCCCCGCCGATTTTTGGCCAAATTCATCATGTGATACTTGGGCACCGGCGCTGCCACCGAGCTGATGGTCTTGCAGACCGCCCCTCCAGCGCCGCCCTCCACCTGCCTGCGCACCCAGTCGCCGTCGCGCACATTGGGCCCGGCGGCGGGCCAAAGGGGGTTTTTGAAGGGGATTCCGAAGAGCTCAAGGCTAAGGTCGGCCATGATGTTCCTTTCACGCGTATTCTGAGAATAGCCGCAAGTTGCTGACTCGCAAGTACTTTATGGAATTTGCCTTGGATCCAGTGGCGGGATTTCAGATGCAAAAACCTATATTTCAATTTCTTGAATTCGTCTGGCGCACCCACTATACTGTGCGTTCTGAGGAATGCAGGCTTCAATCAATACCCTAACCCCTGGAGGATCTATGAAACTCATGGCACTTATGGGATTGCTCTTGATCGCCGTCGCCCCCGCCCTGGCAATAGAGACAGCCGGAGTTTTTTTCACCGGCGAAAGCGGCGGGCAGGGTGTGGGCGAGGATGCTCGCGAAACCCTGGTCGACTCCTGGAACGACACCCAAACGCCCCTCGATGGTTGGTCCTATGCGGCTGAGCACTTCGGATTCCCCTACACACCGAGCACGAGTTACACGCTCAGTCGGGTAGAGTGGTATGCGGGGGGTATCGGCGGAACTGTCACCGTTTCCATCCTTGCCGACAGCGGCAGCGGACTCCCTGACGGAGCCGTGCTTGCATCGGCCACTTACGTTGAATCAGAAGTTTCGGGTTGGCAGGGCTCTAACCTAGACACACCCGTGGCCCTGACCGGTGGAACGCTCTATTACATCGTTTACGATATCGTGCCGGACGCCACCCTCTCTCACGCCACGGCGGGCACGGTTATCAGCCATTACTGGTTCTACGATGCGAACGGATACTGGGAAGGACCCAGCGCCCTCTTCTACTGGATGGCCCGTTTCTACGGAGACATCCCCACGGCCAGCGGCAATATCAGTTGGTCCGAGGTTAAGGGCAGCTACTAGACTCGAAAGGTTTGAGATACTTTGCGGGGCGCTCATAGCGCCTCGTTTTTATTACAATCGACGACCCTGATTGATCTTCCCTCGGATCAGACAAGCAACTCCGCACCATAGAAGCACTTAAGACCCTGTTGTCTTAATTTCATCATCTTGAAATTATTATTCCCATATACTATACTGGTCTTTCTGAGAAATCTCAGGCAGCGCCCTAAGACACCAATTGGAGGATTCATGAAATTCACTGCATTCGTTGGCATGATTATGCTCATGGCCATTCCCGCCCTTGCCGTCGAGACCGGCGGCGTCACCTTGAGCAACGAGACCGGCAGCCAGGGTGTGCCCGCTGACGCCCGCGAGTCGCTGGCCGATTCCTGGAACGACACCGAGACCCACTCGGGTGCTAGCACTTACTCCGCTCAGCACTTTGGATTCGCCTACACCCCCAGCACCAGCTACACGCTTAATCGCGTTGAGTGGTATGCCGGCGGTATCGCTGGAACCGTTACGGTAGCCATTCACGCCGATAGCGGCAGCGGCTACCCCGATGGCGCTCTTCTCGCCTCCGCCACCTATGGCGAGTCCGATGTCACCAGCTGGCAGGGGGGAAACCTTGACACACCCGTCGCCCTGAACGCCGGAACGACTTACTACATCAAGTACACCACCGTGAATGGCGCCTTCCTCTCCGACGCCACGAGCGGAACAGTTGTCGCCCACTCCTGGTACTATGATAGCAACGGTTTCTGGGAAGGCCCCGGCGCTTTCTTCTACTGGATGGCTCGCTTCTACGGCGATATCTCCACCCCCACCGGCAACATCAGCTGGAGCGAAATCAAGGGAAGCTTCTAAGCCTGCTTTGTTCTTGAAGATTTTTGGGGCGCCCACCGGGCGCCCTTTTTTTGCGCCCTACTCGGCGTGATAGGAAAACATGAACATGGGCCAGAACATGAAGTTGTCCGTGTTTTCCAGGGGGCGAATGCCTGTGAGTGTGAAGGACCAGTCTTTGCCGAAGAATCGAATGCCCAAATTCAGGAAACCATTGAACCCATCATCGTCGTCGAAGAGGAAGTCCGTGGCGTTCATGTATTCCACCAGAAATTTGGAGCGCCGACTGGCACGCCAATCGGCACCCAGCACCACCGTTACTTTGGGATCCTCGTTCTTCTGATAGGATTGATTCAGGGCCAGGTTCAAACTTCGTTCCTTGTCGCCAAGACCCATGATGAGTGATCCCGTGAAGAGCCCCCGATCAAAGTCATCCGTGAAGAATGTGTAGCTTCCCGCCAGAGCTACTCCGACGGGATTGCTCTCTCGATCCAATAGGCGTTGCTTGAAGCCGACAGACCCGAAGTCCATGAAGCTGACGATGGGAAAATGCGTCATGACGCTAAAGCTAGTGGACTCGGTCACGCCCCAGCCAAAGTTCAAAATGTAGAGTTCGAAGTCCCGGAAATAGAAATCGCCCTTGGGCAGGGTGGCCGGAGTGGGACAGAACATCAGCGAGTTGTAGTCGGGGTCGCGGGGAATGGTAAGGTCTTCATGAACCTGGCTAAGATCCTCATATCGAATGGACGCGATATCCGCTCTCAAGATCTTGCGCTGCACGGTTTCGTGGCCCATGCGTCCTGCCCGGACCTGCACCTCCATCACCAATGAGTCGGCAGATTCGGAAAGGACCTTGCCTTCAAGGCGTTCGCCGCTTTTCAGAATCACCGTATCGGCGGCCAAGTCCGGGGCGAAAGACAAGAGAACAAGGAGGCAGAGTATCTTTCTCAGCATCATCTTCCCCTTAGTCGAGTAGCTCCACGAGTCCGGTTTCCAGATCGAAAAAGGCAGGAAGTATTTTGAGGTTGCCCACAGTGGCCAACTCCGCAAAGCGCTTCCCGCTGCTTTCAAGCTGGGCGGCAACATAGCGGGCATTGGATCTTTCCGCGGCATGAGGTTCATCACCCAAATCGACAAGGGCGGGTTGAAGGGCTTCAGCAATGAAGGGAAGGTGCCCTTCTAGTTCACCGCCGGCGCATGCGGCTGCCACGGCCCCGCACTGAGAGTGGCCCAACACGATAACCAGCGGAGTGTCCAGGTGAAGGGCCGCGTACTCGACGCTGCCCAGCACGATGTCATCCAAGACATTGCCAGCGACTCGAATAACGAAGAGGTCGCCCTGTCCGCGGTCGAAAAGAATCTCCGGCGGTACGCGGGAATCGGAGCATCCCAGAACAACAGCAAAGGGATTTTGTCCATCTAGCAGCTCTTCACGCCGCTCGACGGACTTGTTGGGGTGCTTGAATCGGGATTCGATGTATCGACGATTTCCGGCTTTCAGTTTTTCCAGTGCCCCCTGCCAGGTCATCGCAGTTTCACGCATAGTCCAACTCCATCGCGAATGGGCAAAAGGCTGCTGGCGAAATCCTTACTCTCCCACATGCGGTCCGTAAAGGCGCGCACGCCGCGAGTGGATAGCTGGTCATTTTCCACGTCCGCCACTCGACCGCCCCAAATCAAATTGTCGATGACCAGGGCCCCACCCACGCGCAGACGATCTCGCGCCAGGTCGAGAACCTCGGGATACTGTTCCTTGTCGATGTCGCAGAAGAGAATGTCGAAATGTCCTGGCGTCGTTTGCAACAAATCCTGTGCATATCCAGTAAGGAAGATTGCCTTTTGATCCTGACCATCGCGTGTCAGAAATTCGCGAGCTTTGGTCATGTTTTCTGCTTCACCATCAGTGAGGTAGATTTCTCCATCCTCGGGCAAGGCGCGGGCAAACCACAGAGCTGAATACCCGTAGCCCGAACCCATTTCGAAAATGCGTTTGGCGCCCATGAGCACGGTGAGTTGGTAGAGGAAGCGTCCCACTTCTGGGCCGATGAGGGGGAAATTCCGTTCGCGTCCGTAGTTCAGCATTTCCTCGAGCAGCGGATCCTCGCCGCGACGACCGAGATTGCCGAGATAGTCAGCCATGGCGGGATCGAAAACGGACACCTTAATCCTCCAACATGTTGAGCAGGGCGGCCACGGTCTTTTCGATACCTTCGGCCACTTCGCTGATATTCTGGCCCAGCATGTAGGCCGGTGTGGTGACGATAAGATTTTTCTCGTCCACCACGAATTCCTTCACAGGACAGTTCACGTGCTTTGCGCCCAAGGCCTCGATGCCGCCGGCAGCGCCCTCATCGTTACCGATGGTCAATTGCGGGCTCAGGTCTTTTCCAATAGCCGCAGCGATCATGGCCGGCGCGATGCAAAGCGCCGCGATGGGCTTGCCCGCCGCATGCATGTCGCGCAGCAGGACCCTCACCTCTTCATTGGCCACGGCCTCGCCGCCCTTGCTG
>JACNKJ010000277.1 GCA_014382085.1 bacterium | reverse complement strand
CCCCAGTTCGAAACTCTTGTGTATCAAGTGGCGCACGGCCCATGTGGCCGGCAGGGCCGGCAGCAGGGCAAGAAGTGCGAAGGTTAGGAAGATGCGCAGGCGAAGGCTCATGGTTCATCCTCGATGGAAGGAATGATTACCGCGATCTCTTGAAGCTTATCCAACCTGTAGGGACCGAAACTTCGAGACTCGCCCCAATGCTGATTCCTCCCCGTGCTTCGGAAGAAACCGTCGATAAGACCACCTAGATCAACACGGAACTCACGCGAGTTGGGATCGCGGGAATCGCTTACCGTTTCGGAAAGCCAGCGAGCAACACGATCGGCATCTTCACCACCGAAAGGACTCACGGCCACACGCATGTGAATGTGAAAGGTGGCTGCAGGAGGCAGGTCGCTAAGTTTGGCGAGAGGCAGGGCCGTCAAATGATCACATGCTTGCTGCAAAGCGAGGAAATCTTCGAAGGACACATGCATTTCGCCGCGGCGAAGGCTGAAGATACCATCCCATACGTCGTAACCCAATTCGCTTCGTAGGACTATGCCACGCGGATCCTCGCCCGCGTGGTCATCCATTTCAATAAGGCAATCAATAACGATGGGAAGGCCGCTCTTAAGCGTGTTCTCAATAGGCCGGGGAAAGAGATTTTCGAATTCCAGATCAGCCACTAACTGATCACCTGATCGCGCAGGTTCCACCCGTACTACACATGGGCCTTCGGCGAGCAGGCCCACCGCCAGCAGGAGCAGGCCGAAGAACAGTCGAAGACGCGGGGCGGCCATCAGAAACTGTGTCCCAGGGTGAGGTAGTACCAAGTGGATTCGCCGGTCACGCCGCGGGTGACAGGAAATCCAACATCAAATCCGAGCACACCAGCCCATGGGATTTCATAACGGATTCCATAGCCCATACCCATTTGCAGTGCTTCGTAGTCGATTTCGTATGCTTGGTCATCGTCCAGATTATAGCCGCAGCCCAGGTCCAAAAATGCAAGGCCGGAAAGACCTGTGCGCTTGGACGCGGTGAGTGGAAAACGATACTCGCCCGAAGCCGTCCAGAAACTTCCATGGCCGGACAAGGGCGAAAGGCTGTGGTCACGAAATCCGCGAAGCGAGTAAGACCCGCCAATGTGGAATCGTTCGTACCAGGGTGCTTCACCGGCAATGTGCCCGGCGCGCAATCCCAGGGCAATGTCGTGTTCACCGAATAGTCGATAGCAGGATCCCATGGCCAGGGTCCAACGCTGGAAATCGCTTCCGGCACCCAAGACTTCGCTCACCACTCGACCGGCAAGATGCAGTGAGTGCCCGGGCTTACCGTCGATGCCGCCCTCACCAAGTCTCATGCCTAGGTTGATCCCGTGCAGGAGGGCCTGCTCACGAAATTCCAGCACGGCTGCGGGCATTTCGTTCAGTGGAATGCCTGTGTCCGTGTCTCTGTTGCGCCCTTCCTCTTTAGGCTCGGTGGTCACGCCGGCGATTCCCACATTGAATCTGGTGGATTTCCTGGGACGCCATTCCAGAGCCATTTCCGCCAAACTGTGATTGAGCCCCAGGCGATATTCGTCGAAGAGACCATCCCAGCCAGGTTCCTCTTCATACCAGAGATGTTCTTCGGATAAGGCGCTCAGCCGTAGGCGCAGGGCCAAGGAAGAATCGTCTTTCAGAGGCATCCAGGATTCCAGGCTCAGGCCTGCCGTTCGGAAGCCAAGCTGAAAACCTAGGGTCGTCCGATCACCAAAACCCAATGTGTTCTCTGATCGGAGGGAAAGCAGATTGAGATACCAGCCGCCGCTGTCGCGATAGCCAAATCCGGTATCGAGGTAGGGTCGGTGGCGTTCTAACAAACTGAGTACGAGGATGACTTCGCCGCGCAATTCGCCGGGTCGAGAGCTGATCTCCAGTTCATAGAAATATCCCGATCGCAGAAGACGTTCACGCCCTCGCCTCAGCGCCGCCGGATCGAGATCATCTCCTGGCCTAAGATCCAGTAGCTCCAGAACCACTGAGTCGCGGGTTTTCCAGGTCCCTTCAATTTCGACCGCCGCGACTTTCAGGGACTGAGTCGACTGAGTAAGAGCCACCTCGGGGGTCGCCAAAAACCAAAGGCCCAGAAGGCTTGCCGCGATAAGCAGTCTGAAGGAGCTTTGCTTCTGCTGATTCATTGTCTCTCTCGATCGCATGAGACCCTTCAGCATCAAGCCCCATACCATAGCGACAGAAAAGTGAACGAGCTCTAATTGACTATATCTTTGAGAGTTAGAATTCGTCACTGAATAATCTCGGGGCTGAACTGTGAAAATGATCACAGTCCGTGACACAATGCCACTCTTTTCCTTCCCCCCCACGGGGTTGACTAACGCTGTTCACTTTATTAACCAATTCCTGCCGTTTAAAACGATTTAGCAGCCGCCCTCGCGGCGGGAGGTAACATGACCCGCAGAGGTATCCTACTCTTCGCTTTCATCGTGGCATTCGCATCCTTCACCGCGTGCGCCAAGCCTGAATCCCCCAAGGAACCCGAGGTTTCGGGCCAAGTGGTGGATGGCCTGCGGCAGATCATCCTGCCGATGGGTAGCGAAGCTCCTTCCCTCATTGTCTATCGTGGGGATTATGTGAGCTTCCAAACTGAAGGCAGTACTCGTCGAAGTTTCCAGGTGGAGGCCCTGAACATCGACGAAGCCCTGCCCCTCAAGGGCGAGAAGCCCTACATCAAGTTCAAGGAAGCTGGCGAATTCGAGTACCTGCTCGCCGGTCAAAGGGGCCGGATTGTCGTTAAGGAACTTGAGGGCAACAATTACACGGAGCTGCGCTCCGCCCAGGCCAAAGAGCTTATCGAAACGGTACAGCCCTATATTCTCGACGTCCGCACCGCGAGAGAATTCGCGCAGGGACATATTGAAGGAGCCAACCTGCTCCCCATTAGCGAGTTTCAACATCGCGTGAACGAGCTGGCCCCCCATAAGGAAGAGCCCATCTTCATTTACTGCCGATCGGGAAATCGCAGTACGGTGGCCGCAAAAATCTTGCTCGATCAGGGATTCGAGCGAGTTTACAACCTGCGCTACGGCATTATCGAGTGGGCAGGGGAAGGCTTGCCAGTGCAAAAGTAGCCGATCCCTCGATCCGACCGCATCCGCGAACCCTCGGTTTCCAGCCCGAGGGTTTTCTTCTGAGCGCTCGCGTGGATTTCTCCTTGTCAGTTTTTACGACTGCCTCCACAATCCTGCCCGTCGTGGACGGAAGCCGGCAGTCGATTCTCCGGCGACCTCATTCGAACCATCGCGAAAGGCTGGCCCGTGATTACGCCGACTAGGCTTCACAGACTCCCCTGCCGCCCCTGCTCCCTTCTCTTCCTTGTCCTCATGATTTTCCTCTTCGCCTCCTCTGCCTTTGCGCAGACGGATGCAGTTCGCTGGCAAGCGCCGGTGGACCTGAGCATCGTGGACAATCCCAATGACAACGGACATGGGCTTCTTCTCAATTGGACAATCTCGCCCGACGATGCCCAGCTGCTCGTCTACGAAATCTGGCGGATACCCACACCGGGTGCGCCTGAGGCCGAGTGGTTCATGGTGGGTTCGGCGCCGCGCGGCAGCGAGGAATACACTTACTTCGATTCCGACGCTACGATGCAGGGCGAGGTCAATCCGGCCTACGTTCCCATCGGTACAGAGCTGCAGCTCTGCGTTCGCGGAAGGGCGGTAGATGGATCGGTGAGCGCCTGGACGCCGGTCCTTGCCGGAACGGGCCAGGGCAACTGGTACCACAAAGGCAAGACAAACATTCTCGTGTTCATGCTGCTCTTCGGCGCGGGAGTGCTCTACTTCATATCATCATCCAAGCGGGGCAAGGAACTCTTCATCCGCCCCATTCCCGGGCTGAGCGCGGTGGATGAAGCCATCGGCCGCGCCACGGAAATGGGTACGCCCATTCTCTACGTGCTGGGAACGGGCACGGCTAGCGACATCGCAACCATCGCCGGGTACACGATTCTATCCCGCGTGGCCCATCGTACCGCCGAGTATCAGACCGACATTCTGGTTCCCGTGAACGATCCGGTCATGCTCGCCATGGGACAGGAAGTGGTGAAGGCGGCTTACACCAAGGCGGGCCGACCGGAAGTCTACAATCCCGACAACGTGAGTTACGTGTCGGCCATGCAGTTCCCCTACGTGGCGGCCGTCAACGGGCTCATGACCCGCGAAAAGCCGGCCACCTGCTTCTACATGGGCGTCTTCCACGCCGAAAGCCTGCTGCTCGCGGAAACAGGCAGCGGAACGGGAGCCATCCAGATTTCGGGAACGGACCAGCTGGCGCAGATTCCCTTCTTCGTGGCAGCGACGGACTACACGCTCATCGGCGAGGAACTCTACGCGGCTTCGGCCTACCTCTCTCAGGAGCCCTCGCAGATCGGGCCGCTTAAAGCGCAGGACTGGACGAAGGTGGCCATCATCATCTTCATCATCGTCGGCATACTCACCCTGACTTTCACTAGTTGGGACGGCATTCTCAAACTCGTGCAAACACCGGTATAGGACATGAAGAAATCAATACCCATTCTCATCGTCTTCATCACCGGCATGATCATGGTGATGCAGTACTTCGTGCCACATGCGGCCTCCGAATTCCTTTTCACCTACGCCAATGACTTCGTCATCGTCATTGGTATTCTCGCGCTACCACTGGGCATCTTCTCGCTCATGCGCGGCACGGTGAAGAAGGCCATTAAG
>JACNKJ010000105.1 GCA_014382085.1 bacterium | reverse complement strand
GAGAAGAGGACGGCTACGGCCGCAGTCGCCGCGCCATGGAGGACGCCGTCGATAAGGGCGTTCCCCTGGTAGTGGGCGTGGATTGCGGATCTTCCGACGGCGAGCTCATCGCCGAGTTCGCCGCCCGCGGTGTAGAGTGCGTCATTACCGATCATCATCTGGCCGGCGACCTTCCGCAGGCCCATGCCTTCGTGAGCACCCAAAGGGCGAGCAGCAAGTATCCCCATCGAGATCTTTCGGGCAGCGCCATCGCCTACAAAATGGCCCACGCTCTTTATGACAAGCTGGGACGCAAACTCGAGCCCGAATGCTGGCTGGATTTCGCGGCCCTTGGAACCGTAGGTGATGTTATGCCCCTGGTGGGGGAGAACCGCTGCATCGTAGCCGGCGGACTCCGCGAGATCGCCCGGCGCATGACAGCTCGGCCCGGCTGCACCCACGATGGGCATCCCGTGTGGAAGGCCTTGGCCGCGCGTTCGGGTATTCGCCTGGGTGAACTCAGCGCCACAGATCTGGCTTTCCGAATGGCGCCCCGGCTCAATGCCGCGGGTCGGATTGCCGATCCCAAATTGGCCTTGGATATTCTTCTCACCGACGACGAAGCCGAGGCTGATCGCCTGGCTCTTGAACTCGACGCCACCAATCTGCGCCGCCAGACCATGGAGGCCAAACTCACCATTGAGGCCCGCGAGCAGGCCGAAGCGCAGATCAAGCAGGCGCGCGATGCGGGTAAGTGTTTCGGTATCCTCGTCTTGGCTGGTGAAGGGTGGCATCCCGGATTGGTGGGCATCTCGGCCGCGCGCATGGTCGACGAGTTCAGCATGCCGGCCATACTGCTATCTATCGACGAAGAAGGTGGGGCCAAGGGTTCGGGCCGTGGGGTGGAAGGACTCGATCTGAAGAACCTGCTGGATGGCGTGGAAGAGGAATTGGAGCGCCATGGTGGCCATCAGCGTGCGGTGGGCTTGGCCGTGAAGCCCGGTCGCCTCGATGCTTTCCGCGAAAAATTGCAGGCCGCACTGCCGGAACCACCCGAGCTGCTGCCCCTATGCGCCGACCTGTCAATGGAACCTGAGGCCGCAGATCGATCCTTCTTGGATGCTCTGGAGAAACTAGGGCCCTTCGGCGAAGCCAATCCCGAACCACTCATTTTACTGCCCAGCGTGACGCCCTTGGATTACCGCGAAATTCGCGGCAGTCATTTCAAACTGAGTTTCGAATCCGCGGCCGGTCAGCGCTACGAGGCTATCGCCTTCAATGGCGTCGGTCGCTTTGTTCCACGATTTGAAAAAGGTGTGGAAACAAAATTGCTTGTACGTCTGGGGCGCGACACCTTTCGCCGTGCGCCGGGCGAGCATGGCATCAACTTCATGCTCGAAGAATTCCTGCCTACCGAGGTTTCGTCGTGAGTACACCGTCCGATAATCTGCTCGATCGAGAGGTCGCCGGACGGGAATGGGAGGGCCTGCGCGATCTGGCTCTTAGGAGCAATCCCCAGCTCAATCAGGAACTCATCGAACGAGCCTATTGGCGAGCCTGGGAAGTACATCGGGATCAGAAGCGTCTTTCGGGAGAACCCTACTTCAGTCATGTGCTAGCCGTAGCGCGCACTTGCGCCGAAATGAATCTCGGCTCAGATGCCATTGCCGCAGCCCTGCTTCACGACAGTATCGAAGATAGTCCCGTTACCGCCGAAGCCTTGGCCAAGGAGTTTAATCCTACGGTCTCCCTGCTCGTAGATGGTGTCAGCAAAATCAGCGGTCTTCGCTTCGAGAGCCGCGAGAAAGCCCAGGCCGAAAACTTCCGCAAGCTGCTGCTTCACATGAGCCGCGACGTGCGTATCCTGCTAGTGAAACTGGCCGACCGTCTGCACAATATTTCCACGCTGGAGCCCATGCGGCCCGAGAAACAGAAACGCATCGCACGGGAAACCATGGACATCTACGCGCCCCTGGCCAATCGACTGGGCATGGGACGCATCAAATGGCAATTGGAAGATCACGCCTTCAAGTATCTGGATCCCTCTGCCTACGGGCGTGTGGCTTCCATGGTGGGCATGCAGCGGGAAGCGCGCGAAGAGTTCATCGTGACCATGCGCGACCGTCTGCAGGAATCCATGAACAAGAACGGCATCGATTGCGCCGTGCAGGGCCGGGCCAAACACCTCCATAGTATTCACCGGAAGATGCGCTCACAGAATCTTCGCGAAGGCGAGGTGTTTGACCTTCTGGCCTTCCGCATTATCACGGCCACGGTGGAAGACTGTTATCACGCCTTGGGAGTTATTCATTCCCTATTCACGCCCATCCCCAACAAATTCAAAGACTACATCGCCACACCCAAGCGGAATGGCTATCAGAGCTTGCACACGGCCCTGGTGGGAGCGGAGGGGCGCACCATAGAAGTGCAGATCCGCACCCAGAAGATGCATGAAATCGCCGAGTACGGTGTGGCCTCTCACTGGCGCTACAAGGAAGAAGACAAAGCCAGTCCTACTGCCAGCGGCGATGCCGAACGGGAGTTGGATTTCCTGCGCACCTTCATTCAAGACTTGGAAGAAGGCGAATGGAGTGAAGATCCATCGGAGTTCATGGAAGAGCTGAAGGTGAGTCTTTTCCAGGAGGGAATCTTTGCCTTCACTCCTCGCGGCGATCTGCACATTCTTCCCGTAGGCGCCACGCCTGTGGATTTCGCCTACAGCATTCACACGGGCGTAGGCGATCGCTGCATTGGCGCGCGAGTGGACAGCAAAATGGTGCCTTTGCGCCGCCCTCTAACCAGCGGTGAAGTCGTGGAGATCGTCACGCGCAACGACGCCAGGCCCAGCCGCGACTGGTTGTCATTTGTGAAAACCAGCAAGGCCCAATCGCGCATTCGCAAAAGCATTCGCGAACAGGAAAGCGAGCAGAGCGAATCGCTGGGCCGTGAACTGCTAGAGCGAGAGTTCAAGCGTAACCGGCAGTCCATGCCCGACGAGGCGGCGCTCAAACTTGCAGCCGAAGCCTTCGGTATGGATAGTGTGGATCGCCTTGTGCAGGGCGTTGGACGAGGTTCGGTCTCGGCTCTTCAGGTTTTCCATCGCGTGCATCCGCCGGAAGATAAGAAAAGCGGTATCATCGAGTCGGCCCAGAAACTGACACAGCTGGCCACCAGCTTGGGCGGCCGCCGGCAGAAGGGCGTGCGCGTGGAAGGGCATGGCAATATGCTCATTCATTTTGCGGGCTGTTGCCGTCCCGTGCCCGGGGATCGAATCGTGGGCGTGATCACACGCGGACGAGGGGTGAGCATTCACCGGCAAGACTGCGTGAACATTGTCGGCGATCGCATTGCTGAAGAACGGCGCATGCGCGTGGATTGGGACGCGGGCGAGGAAGAGAAGTTCTTGGTGTCCATCCAAATTCACGGGGATGATCGTAAAAACCTGCTCGCTGATATCACCGGGCAGATTTCCAAAAGCGATGTGGGCATTCAGGGAGGCAGCTTCCGCCGTGAAGAGAAAGATCTGAGCGCGCTGGTGCAGGTAACCATCGAGATTCGGGATCTCAAACAGCTCGAGAAGATCATCCGCGACGTGCGCAAGGTGAGCGGCGTGCGTCAAGTGGAGCGCGTATGAGGGTGGTGCTACAAAGAGTCAGCCAGGCACGCGTGCGCGTGGATGGCGAGGTCGTGGGCGAAATCGCTAGGGGACTCATGCTGCTCTGCGCCTTTCGCGCGAGCGATGATGCTCAGGTGCTCGACTGGATGGCCGAGAAATGCCTGGACTTGCGGGTCTTCAACGACGATGACGGCCTTATGAATCGCTCCCTGCGCGAGACTGGCGGCGGTGTTTTGGCCATCAGCCAGTTCACGCTCTATGGAAATTGCCGCAAGGGGCGTCGCCCAAGTTTCGTGTCCTCGGCACCCGCCGAGCAAGCCTCGCAACTCTACGACGACTTCATGAACAAACTGCGCAGGCGACACGACCTTGTTGCCGGCGGCGTTTTTCAGGCCAAGATGGATGTGGAACTGGTCAACGATGGACCGGTCACCCTGATCCTCGAGCGGGAGGCCGGGGAGTAACCCCTCGCGGCCGAGGAACTGCTTAGGCACATGCTCGCTGAGTGGGCCCAGCCCTCTCTCCGATGCTCGACAGATTCCAAGGAGGAACCCATGGGAAAGGCAAAGGTCTACGCCGCCCTCACACTTCTTCTACTCGTGCTCGTGGTGATTTTCCAGAACCGCGTGCCCGTGGAGACGAAGTTCCTATTCATTACGTTCACCATGCCCAGGGCAGCCCTGTTGGCCCTGACTTTACTGTCGGGAGCGATCGCCGGCATGCTGCTGGCCCTGGGCCTCATGCGCCGGAAGGCATAGCGCTTCACCTGGCGCATTGTGAAGATCGATGAAGCTCGGGGGGAAATGCCGATCCTCTTGAAGCTTGGATTGCATCCCATTTGGCACCCCTAGGAGCTTGTGATAACTTGCCATGAACTCCGCGCTAATCACATCCACGAAACTAGGCATGGGGATGCATCCCCATAGCCTCATGAATCGACTCATCCTCCATCGGGAGGCCGGGGAGTGAATCCCTTCGTCGCCGATATGGTGCAGAATCGCTTGTCAATTGTAGATGAAACATTGAGAAAAGGCTTTCACAATTTTAATTGGGGTGCAAATCTCGGACAACAAGTAACCCACACTGCTTGTGCTCCTGCTGGATTGTATTTTGGTGTTTTGCAGACAGATACGAAATAC
>JACNKJ010000276.1 GCA_014382085.1 bacterium | reverse complement strand
AACGAAAGCATCGCCAGAGATTTCAAATAGTTAACGACGTTTCAAGTTTCCCGAATCGGAGGCCAGAGGCATGGGATTCTGGAAATCGCTTTTCAAGCAGGAGGATCCGCCGGATTCGGCCTGCGATCTCAGCCGAAATGCTCCCTGCTGGTGCGGCAGCGGGAAGAAGTACAAGATGTGTCACTGGGAAAAAGACAAAAGCTACTTCGTTCATAAGAACAACAGTGGTGCCTGTTCGGGTGGCACATGAAGCCGTTGAACCGGGCGGTTCGCTCAGGCTACGACTTTAAAACAATTAGAAGAAACTATGAGCCCCCGAGGACATCGTCCCCGGGGGCTTTTCATTTCTCACCCACCTGCGGATCAGTCGTAGTACTCGGTTCCCAAGTGCGTGATCAGATCCTCGCCCTTGAGGTGCCGCAGGTTGTTCTTCAACTTCATGAGCTGGATGAACAGGTCATGCTCGGGGTAGAGGCCTGCTGCCGCCTGGGGGCTCTTGAAGTAGAAGCTCAGCCACTCCTGGATGCCGCTCATACCGGCGCGGTGCGCCATGTCCATGAAGAGCGCCAGATCCAGAACAATGGGCGCCGCCAAAATGGAATCGCGACAAAGGAAGTCCACCTTGATCTGCATGGGCATGCCCATCCAGCCGAAGATGTCGATGTTGTCCCAGCCCTCTTTATTGTCACCACGGGGCGGGTAGTAGTTGATCCGCACCTTGTGATAGAGGTCCTTGTAAAGCGTGGGATAGAGCTCGGGCTGCAAGATGCTGTCGAGCACCGATAGCTTACTCTCTTCTTTCGTCTTGAAGCTCTCGGGATCGTCCAACACTTCGCCATCCCGGTTACCCAGGATGTTCGTGCTAAACCAGCCGCTCAGGCCGATCATGCGGGCCTTGAAGCCCGGCGCCAGGATGGTCTTCATGAGGGTCTGACCCGTCTTGAAGTCCTTGCCAACAATGGGGACGCCTTCGCGCTTAGCAAGATCGACCATGGCGGGATAATCCACGGTCAGGTTCGGCGCGCCGTTGGCGAATGGCACGCCTTCCATGATGGCCGCATAGGCATAGCACATGCTCGGCGCGATCTGATCACTGTTCTCGCGCATGGCCTTTTCCATGGCTTCGATGCTTTGATGAACTTCGCCCTTCTCCAGGAAAATCTCAGTGCTCGCACACCAAACCATGACAAGGCGTTCGCAGTTGTTCTTCTCCTTGAAGTCACGAATGTCCTGACGCAGTTGCTCAGCCAGGTCCATCCAGTTCTCACCCTTTTTTACGTGGGTGCCGCTGAGCTTCTTCACGTATTTCTGATCGAAGACAGCTTTCATGGGATGGATTCCCTCGAGGAAATCACGAGCGCCTTCAAGCTGGGCCGCGGGCAAGACACCCGCTTTCACGGCGGCGTCATAGGCGTTGTCTTCGAAAATGTCCCAGCCGCCGAAAACGATGTCGTCCATCTCGGTCAGGGGAACGAAGTCCTTAATCATGGGGGAGTTGTTATCCGTGCGTTTGCCAAGACGAATGTGCCCCATCTGCGTGAGGCTGCCGATGGGTTGTCCCAATCCGCGGCGTGACAGTTCCACGCCCGCGATGAATGTGGTGGCCACGGCGCCCATGCCGGGCGTCAGAATGCCCAGCTTGCCGGTTGCTGGCCGAATTTCTTTGGCGCTCATTTAATGCCTCCTCAGGAAATTATTTAGAATCCCAGTGAACGTAGAGGAAAGCTTATGATAAAGATAACTCATTCAAGTAATTATATCTATTAAGATCACTAATGCTATGCTCGGCGCACCAGCAGCTTCTCTTTCGATTTCTCATTGAACATCACTCTTTTCCCTCCCGGCGTTTGCTAGCCCCCAGGAAGCGATCTAGACTCTTCTTGCATGCAATCATCGCCAATGAATCCGAGCTTCCCATAGTCGCGAAAGCGAGGCGATGAGGCAGGCGAACCCAAGTTGGGCTTCGCCTTTACACAGGGAGGATGATGATGAAGGCATTGATAGCTGTTTTAGCCATTATTGCCTTGGCCCCCATGGCCCTGGCAGATCGTAGCCTTGAGGGTTCCACGGTCACACTCGACGGTCCCTGGATTTACATGGAAGGTGATACATATACCGTTCAGATGACCGTTTCAAACGGCAGCACGGATTTGGAATGGATCGCAACGTTCAGAATTATCTACCCGCCATGCTTGGACGTACTCGCAGGTTGGTACGAAGACATGGGTGAGCCAACCGGCCCCCAGTTTCGATTCGATATCTACGACACATACTGCGAGTTTACCGATGACAACGGTGGATGGGGGGAGATACTGGACGGGGAATCTCTGATCTTTTGGATGGATGTGTTCGTCAACGAAGCATGCGAGGCCGGACCCGAAATCATTTACTGGCTTCTTGAGGGCGACTACTACGGTGAGGAACCTCACATTCTAGAGGATCTCTTCCAAATCACCATCGAGGAAGCTACAGCCTCAAAGAGTACAAGTTGGTCCACGATCAGAAGTCTATACTGATCCCCACTAACTAGAAAACGAGGTCCTACGGGACCTCGTTTTCCCCCCACCACTTCCCGTTCCTGGGCAAGTATGGTAAATTTCATCGATACTAAGTCTATCCTCTATAACCAAAATTGATGGAGCCACCCTTGGAGCGCCGCCAACTTGAAACCTTTCTCGCCATCGTGGACTCAGGTAGTTTTTCCCTGGCGACGAAGCAGCTTTACATGACCCAATCGGCAGTGAGTCAGTCCATTCGGAAACTTGAGGACGATCTCGGCGAGAAGCTTCTCATCCGTGATCGACGCGGCGTACGCACCACTCCTGCGGGTAGCCTCTTTCTTCCCATCGCACGGGACATCCTTCGCCGAATGAACGATGGTCGCCAGGCCATTGAGGATCTGCGTGGCCTTCGCCGCGGGGAGCTGGCTATCGGCGCAGTGGATATTGCGTCCATCTATTTGCTTCCGAAGATTTTCCGAAAGTATCGGCAGAATTATCCGGACATCAGCCTATCGGTGCGTGTGGCGGGCAGCCGGGCCCTGAGCCAATCCCTGGGCAAGGGCGAGCTCGATCTGGCATTCCTCTTCGCGGACAAGGTTCCCGAGGGATTCGCCGGCCGAAGTTTCGTCGAGGATCGTATGATACCCGTAGCACCACCAGGCCATTCGATTCGTGGTGAGGAGCTCGGCTGGATCACCTATCCACGGGGATCCTTTACGCGCGAACTCCTTGACCGCTCATTCGTAGAGGCAGGAATGGAATTCCCTGTACGGATGGAGATAGATCGACCCGAGGTGATCCTGCAACTTGTATCTGCGGGACTTGGAAAAGCGGTTTTACCTATTCGGCTCGTGGATACGCTAAAGGGTCTGGTGAAGGTGCGGCGCTTGCGCCTGAGCGGGCTTAACATATCCCGATCTCTATGGCTGCTGCATCGCGCGCCCGAAAGACTGAGTCCGGCGGCGCGCAGCTTCATCGATGAACTCTAACTTGTTCCCTGGCCTAAAACGTGCAAAGGTTTCCGCGCTATGAAAAAGCTACTGGTACCCTTCCGAATTCTCTGGGGAATCTTCAAGCACATCCTGTTGAAGATTCGCTTGTACCGTTACAATATGGACACCATCGCCCCCTATTTCCGGGAGCAGGGCGTTCAAGTAGGCGAAGGCACTCGCATCGTTTCCAAGGATGTGGGCGGCACCTTCGGGTCCGAGCCCTACCTGGTGCGCCTGGGCAACAATTGCTCCATGGCTGCCGGTGTGCGCTTCATCACCCATGATGGCGGTGTCTGGGCTCTTCGCAACAAGCACCCAAATCTGGACTGCTTCGCCCCCATCGAAATCAAGGACAACGTGATCGTGGGCATGAACACCATCATCATGATGGGTGTGACCATCGGCCCCAACTGCGTCATCGGCGCGGGCAGCGTGGTAACCCGCGACATTCCACCGAATACCGTGGCCGCCGGTATCCCGGCCAAGGTGCTCATGACCCTCGAGCAGTACGAGGAAAAGAAGCTCGCCCAGTTCAGTCCCGTACGAGGTCTTCCCCACGATGAGCGCAAGAAAATCCTCATGAAGCTCTGGGACGACTGGGATAGCAAAGCCAAACCCTAATATTGACAATGACTTAGCAAGGGGGTTGACATTATCCTCCCTTCTTTGTATTATCACATGCGAATATTCGAATAGCTTAAGATTCGAATACTCCAGGGAGGGAACATGAACTACGAACGGACTAGCGCGAGATTGAAAGCCCTGGGTCACCCCACCCGGCTTCGCATCCTTTGTCTCCTCCAGAAGGAAGGGTCCTGCGTCCAAGAACTGGAACAGAAACTCGACCTGAGGCAATCGAACGTGAGCCAGCACCTGAGAATCCTGAGAGATCTGGATCTGGTGCGCGTGGAAAGAACCGGGCAAACGGTGTGCTACTCGCTGAATACCCCGTTGGTCTGCCCCTTACTGGACACTCTCGAATCCAACGATCCGGACGGCATCACGGTCGTCCCTGAAGGAGAAAGCTCATGAAGCGAATCATCGATGAGAAATCGGCCGAACAGGTCGCCCAGATTTTCAAGGATCGCTTCAACGATCCGGTTGACGTGACCTTGTACACAGGACAGGAAAACGAAGACGCCGTGAACTTCACGCGTCAGTTCATGGAAGAGCTGGCTGAGCTCGATGAGCGCATTCAGGTGGAAACGCGCAGCATCGACGACAGCGCCAGAGCCGAAGGCATCAAGACCTCCCCCACTTTGGTGCTCGGTCGCAGCAAAGGCTATAAAATTGAAGTTTCAG
>JACNKJ010000398.1 GCA_014382085.1 bacterium | reverse complement strand
AAAAGTCATCATTGTTGAGGCCGTTCTTGACTCATCCGTCCGCCCTGCCCTGGCCTTCGATCTGGCGCGGGAAGCCCTCATTCGCGAGCGCGGCTACACCGAGGCTTTGCGCGATGCGCGCTACGACCCGGCCTTCGGCATTCGCGGCCTGGTGGTGGACAAGACCCGCGGCAACATCCTCAAGATGGATCAGTTCAGCTACGTGGCGCAGGCCTACCATGGCAAAAAGGTGATGGATCGCGAGAAGCGCAAAAGCATCTACAGCCCGCGTACCCTGACCCTGTCGGACGAGCGCTACTGGACCAGCGACACCCTCTTCGGCCTGCCCGAGGTTTCGCTCTACGCCAGCGCGGTAGAGGTGATGGAGAACGCCGGCGTGGAATTCGACACCTGGAAGCTCTTCGACGACATCCGCCATTCGGTGGACCTGGTGCATCGCGACGGTTCGCTCAAGCGCATCATTCTCGAACGCCTCAGCGAGTGCTTCCTGGTGGATCCCTCCCTGCCCGGCACCCTCGAGCGATTCCGCCGGGCCGGACAAAAGCTCTTCCTGCTCACCAACTCCGACTATGCCTACACCGACAAGGTGCTCAGCTACGTGCTCGGCAGCATGGGATCGAAAAAATGGTGGGAGTATTTCGAACTCATCGTGGTGGAATCCCACAAGCCTGACTTCTTCCATCGCCGCCTGCGCTGGAAAACTTTGGAGCCCAAGGAACACGATGTGCCCACTTTTTCCGGCGGCAACTTCCGCATTCTAGAGCAGCAGATCGGCGCCTTGGGCGATCGCATCCTCTATGTGGGCGATCATATTTTCGGCGACATCCTTCGCTCGAAGAAGGCCAGCGGTTGGCGCACCTGCCTGATCGTGGAAGAGCTGGACCACGAAATTCGCGCCACCAGCGCCAATGAGGAGATCCGCAAAAAACTGGACGGCCTGCAAGATGCCAACGGTAGCCTGCTACAGAAATTGGATGTGGTGAGGCGGCGGCATCAAGATTTGCGCGATCGCAAGCTATCCCAGTATCGCGTGCTCAACGGGGATCAACTGACGGAGCTGGATCGGCAGATCGAACTGAGCAATCGGGAAGAGCGCGAGTTGGAAGAGCAACTCACCGGCAACCTGCTGCTCATCAAGAGCGCGGAGGAACGCGCAATTCGTCGCTTCAACGAGTACTGGGGATCGCTCTGTAAGGTTGACAATGAAATCAGTCTCTTCGCCGCCCAGATTCGCGACTACGCCTGCGTCTACACTTCGCGGGTGAGCAACTTCCTGCACTATCCGCCCGACCGCTATTTCCGCAGCCCCATGGAATTCATGCCCCACGAAATCTAGGGGCGCTTCTTTCCGATGATCAGTCCGCGATCGGGCATCGATGCGCTTTCTTCGAAGCGTGCTTTGAAACCGTTTCGCTCGAGCAACTCCAGGTGATGAGAGGCTTCCACCAAAGGCATGCGATGGGTTTCCATCCTGTGACTCACACCTTCGCCGGCCCGGGCAATGAGCCAATTCATTTCCAGAACCGCCACCTTGTCCTCAAGCTGAGAAACCGTTTGCCGGCAAAGCTTGAGCTCGGTGTCCTCGTAGGTCGTCATGTGGGCCGTGCCGGGACGGAATTTCTCGGGGCCGATCCAGGGCTCCATTAACAACAAGCCGCCGGGTTTCAAAGCCGCGGCGAAGCTTGCATAGACGCCAAGCAGGTCATCGTCGTTCTGCATGTATCCAATGGATGAAAACAAACAGAGCAGTGCGTCGAAGGGTTCGTCTACTCGGAAGTCGCGCATGTCGGCTTGGAAAAGGTGTAGATCCGGCAACTTCTCCCGGGCGACTTCGAGCATGGGCTCGGCGAGATCGAATCCCTCGCACTGATACCATCGGGAAAGAGGCTTCAGGAATGCGCCCGTGCCGCAGGCCGCCTCCAATATGCGAGATCCCTCAACCACGCCCTCAGCGTCCAGGGTTTCTTTGAGCCTGGCGGCTTCATCACCGTAGGACTTGAAGGAGTAGATCTTGTCGTAGTACTGGGCCAGTTGGCCGTAGAGTCCGGCGCCTCCGCTCAGCTCATCCATAGTGGAAGCTCCAGCTTTGCGGCGAGCTTGAGCGCTTGATGGAACCAGCGGAATTGTAGGTAGGTGGAACTGCTGCGCGAGAAGCTCGAGATCTTCTCATCCGCAAAAGATCCATAGAGAAGGCCACCGAGGAATTCCTGATACACGGGCACCATCTCGCGAGGAATTTCGCGACCGTAGGTGGTGTCCTTGCGTGAATGGGGAAGACCCATGAGCGCGTGGATGATCGAATCGGTGCTCAGGCCATCGCCGATACGATGAAAGTTCACGGCCTCGTCCCGTTCCAGCACTTTGCCGCGACCGGCTGAGGCCAGGAGGCGCAGGCGCGCCACGGGCTTGCCGTCGAATGGACTGTCCCGTCGCATTATCAGCGCCAGAAGCGTAGGCCACTCTTCGGCTTCCAGGCGATCCATGATCTTCTGAATAGAGTCGGCCAGGAATTCCTCGAAACGCGACTGAAGGGGATAGTTGATTCGACCCACGCAACCGAACTCGTCGGCCTTGGGGTCGAGATTCGCGGGGCAGTCCGCACATCGCTTGATGAGTGTGCCAATCTGCAGGCCCACCTTGTCCACGTCGGCCCGCCCGAACTCCTGGCGCTCCTGGGACAGGCCGCGGGTTACGGGCATCTTCCAGCGCTCGCTTACGGCGCCGGGCATGTCGGGGTTGGCACGTAGATATTTGTGGACCATGTACAGAAAGGTCCAGCGGCGCAGCCCATCTTCACCCAGTTCCTCGCGATTCTGGCAAGGGTGTGGAAGCACGTAGTCGATGCCCAAGGGTAATCCTTATCGATTGTGTTATCAGCATCCGCTTAGGAGTCCCGGATCGCCTCCACCGGATCCAGCCGGGCAGCCTCCCAGCCGGGATACAGGGTCGCTGCCAGACTCACCAGCAGCGTGATGGCCGCCACCCACGCGAAGTCGGCGGGGATCATCAGCACCGGAATCTTCTCCACGATGAACAGATCCCATGGGATGGTCAAGGGGTGTCGCATGAGAAGAGCGCCGAGTCCCCATCCCGCAAGCAAGCCCAGGACCACGCCGCCAAGCCCCACGACCCAGCCTTCGAGCACGACCATGCTCATCACCGAGCGACGGCTCATGCCCAAGGTGCGCAGGATGCCGATTTCGCCGCGCTTTTCGCTGACCATGAGGGTCATGGACCCCACGATGCCCAAGCTGGCCACGGTGACGGTGAGCAGGAGGAAGAGGTACATCAGCAATTTTTCTCGGGCCATAGCTTCGAAGAGCAGTCGGTTGCGCTCCTGCCAGGTTTCGGCGCGGAAATTCTGGAAGCGACTTAGGGCCAGTGCAGCTTCGGCCACCTTGGCCGCGTCTTCGGGAATGTGACAGCTAAGGGCCAGGGCGGCGGCTTCCCCATCCACTTTCAAAAAACGGGCGGTGGCGGAAAGCCCGCCCAGGGCCAGTGTGGCGTTGATTTCATAGAGGCCCGAATCGAAGAGGTCCAACACCACGCGGGCTTCCTCGCGGCCGCCGATGCCTTCATCACCTTGGGTCGAACTCATGTCCGGCACCACGATTAAAACGATGTCGCCGCGACCCACGCCCAGGTTGTGGGCTAGCTCCACGCCGAGGACCAGTCCCTCGCGCACTTCCTCGCCGTCAGGTAGAACCCACTCCACATCGGTTTGGAAATCTACGAAGTTCGGATTCAGCAAGGTGCTGAGTGCGCGTTCTCGCTGGGGATCTACGCCGCGCAGGGATGCTGTCTGCATGCGAGTGGGAGCTCCGGTCACCCGCCGGACTAGCAACACTTCCGATTCAACGTAGGGGGCTACGGCTGCGACACCGGGCAAAGCCTCCAAGTCGGATAAGAGGTCGGGAAGATCTTGCAAGCCGCCGGCACCCGTGGGCTCAAGGCGCAGATGGGGTTCGCCGTCGTGCAGCAGGGCGGCCAGCTCGGCCTCCATGCCATTCATCACCGAGAGAATAAGGGTGAGGGCCAGCACACCTGTGAAAATACCCCCGGCAGCAACCAGGGCCGTCATTGCGAGGGCCCGGCTCCTCCGGGGGCTGATTAGATGGCGCAATGCCAGATAGAAGCTCAGACGCAAAGCGTCCTCCGGGGGCTACTGACCGGCGGCCTGCCTCGCCATGAGCTGTTCCTGACGTTCGGCCTGTTGGCGAGCGTAACTGCCCCACTTCTTGTTGGCCATAACCGAATCAAATAGATCAAGGGCGTCTTCGAACTTGCCCTGATCTTCGAGAGCCTTGGCCTTGCTGCAAATGAGACCGGCCTTGGTATCTTCATCGTCGGTAATGCGCAGACCTGCATCGGCGGTCTTGACGGCTTTGCGAGGATCGCCCTTTTCACGATAGAGGTCGGCAAGGTGCTTGTGAGGCAGATTCTTGCTAGGACGCTCTTCCGGCTTCATAAGCTTGACCAGGTTGACGGCCTTCTGGAGGTAAGTCATGGCGTCGTCTTCCGAATTTCCCTTCTCCAGATAGCAGAGGCCCAACATGAGGTTCACATTGAAGTCGTTTCCCTTGGAGGCGTAGGCGATTTTCAGATGCTCCAGGGCCTTGTCGAAATCCTGTTTGTTGAAATAGAGCACGCCAAGATCGTAACGACCGTTGGTTTGCTCGGGCTGAAGCATGAAGGCCTTTTCCAGAAACTCGATGGCGCTGTCGTAGCTCTTGCGCTGCTTGTAGAGCCGACCCTGATAGTAGTTCGCCTGGAAGAGGATGTTGTTGTCCTTCTCTTCGGAGTGGAGGATCCGATTGAAGAGCTGGATGGC
>JACNKJ010000275.1 GCA_014382085.1 bacterium | reverse complement strand
CACCTTGGCTTCAAGACAGGCATCGCGAAAGGCGCCCTCCTCTGCCAGGCTGAGGCGTCCTTTGGGTTTCTCTGAATCCAATACGAAGGTTTCTATGCCAATGTCCGCTGCAAATGAAACGGCTCCGGCATCGGCCTTGTCACTGGCCAGGAGAACGATGTGCCCAGGGAAGCGTCCGGCCTGGGAGGCCGAAAAGAGAGAAATGAAATTAGAGCCGCGTCCGGAGGCGAAGACGGCGATCCGCTGCATGGCAAACCTGCGCTGTTGGGGAAGACGCACGAGGCGACGCGGGCATCCTAGAAAGGCTTCAGGGTCCTGTCAACTCTTTGCGTTCAGAATGAAGGCGGACCCCAATGAAAAGTCCGACTTCCCAGAATCCAGCCAGCAACAGCGGGTATTGTGGCCAATATCCAGGCCGATTTCTTACGTTGCTTTAAGATTCCACGCATGCCCAATCCCCAGGCCAACCAGGTCCATGCCGGTGCAGTGAATCCAGTAAGCAGCATGCGCCACTTTGAGCCGGCCAGGACGGCCAAATCCATGAGTCGGGCGAAGAAAAAGTCCGGAATCGCGTTTGCACCGGGGAAGAAACCTAGGGGCAAAGTACTCCAGCCTGAGAATAGCGAAGCTGCGGTTAGGGGAGCGGCCAAGAGATTCCAAAGCGGTCCACCCAGCGGCAACCTGTCGAAGCGAGTCAGAATTACCGGAAGGGTCGCCAGTGTGCAAAGTGTGGATACAGAAATGCCTTCGCGGAAATAGTGAAGTAGTTTCTCAGATAGACTAGCTCCCAGTTGTGCCTTCCTACCTGGAAAAGTGAGCAAGGCGGCTGTGGCTAAATAGCTCAGCTGAAACCCGGGTTCGAATAGGGAAGCGGGACGCAAGACAAGCTCGGCGCAAGCGGCGAATGCTAAAGCCTCCCCACCTATGGGTCTGCCGCCCAGTCTTCGTCCAATAAGGAGATATCCCGCCATGAAACTGGCCCGATTGATGGATGCTCCTCCTCCCCCCCAGGCCGGGAGAAAGGGTAGCAAGGGTAGGAGCATCCATTCTGCGCGGGAGGTTCGGCCCAGCAAAGGCAAGGTGCTTCGTCGGAGCAGCAGCAGAAAGAGACCCACATGAAGACCGCTAAGGGCAAGCAAATGAGCCAGTCCGGCATCTCGAAAGTTTCGACGCACCGTTCCTGGTAGAGCCCTTTTGTCCCCGAATAAAAGAGCCCGAGCCAATGGACGCCGACTCGGAGAATAGGCATGGGTCAAAGGAAATAGAATCCTGGATCTGCCGCTGAGCCGCCCGAGGCGAGACTGGCGTTGAATACTACTCTCGGATTCTTCACTGCTCCACTGATCGAGACGAAACTCCGGCGACCTAAACGCTGAACTCTCCAGAATCCGGCCTGAACCGTTCATGGCTGCCCCATGAACGGGAAGACACTTTCCCGCACCACGGATGATCAGGTCGCCCCCTCCAGCCAATCTACCCGCGAACATGCCGTTCTTGACCACGGAGGTGAAGCGCCAGATGCCGTGAATTCGACCTTCGTTAAGACCTCCGGCGTCGATTCGACCACCTGCTGTGAATCCAACAAGAAGCGCTATTATAATGAAGGCCCATTCCACAGTTCGGGGTCGTCCCGGTAGGAGTTTCGTTGGCAGGGCCAGAATCAGACCCGCCAACATGAAGGGTTCTCCACCCAAGCGCAGGACGAGCCCCAGGCATAAACCTGCCGCTAGATATCGGAACACCGACACTCTCCGGTGTGAGCTTGTCAGGAGGCGGGGAGCCTATTCCGTATCGGGAAAGACTACACGGTCTTTCCCCTCGTCCTTGGCTCGGTAGCAGGATTCGTCTGCTTTGCGGAAAAGCTGAGCATCGCTGGCGGCCATATCCGGGAATATGGCTCCGCCGATGCTTGCGGTCAGCTTGATTCCCGAAGGTGTTTCATCCGCAAGGAAGGTATTGTGGCGAATGGCTTCCGCCACTCGCTCGGCGGCTTTGATGGCCCGTTCGCGGTTGAGACGCGGCAGCAAAACGACGAATTCCTCACCGCCGAAACGGAATATCTGATCGACCTTTCGGAAGGTCTTCTTCAAGACCTGGGCGAATTCACGGAGAACCTGATCACCTTGCGCGTGTCCCCATTGATCGTTCACCTTTTTAAAATCATCTAGATCGAGCACCAGCAGAGCCAAATGCTCTTTGTTCCGCTGGGCTTTTTCAATTTCCACGGGCAACTGAATTTCCAGGAACGTACGATTGTAGATCTGGGTGGTCCAGTCTACGAAAACCACCTTGGAAAGAATTCGATGATTGTATATCTGATGGGAAAGGGCACTGGCCAATAGCTGGAGTTTTCCTTCCAGCTTTTCGTCGGCCTCATCCTTGGGAAGCAAGATATCCAGCACGCCCCAAGGCTTTCCGTCTAGAAAAAGTGGTAAAAGATAGACTCCACCTTTCTTTCCTTCTGGCCGCTTGGGGAAATTCATGAAACTCGCATCATCGGCGAGCAGTTGTAAGGCCACCTTGCGTTGAATCACTTGCCGAAATGGATGGGAAATGTCGAGGGTCGCCGGTTCGATGATTAGAATCTGATCTGCAAATTGATCTGGGATTTCAGATCCTGAGTGGAAACAATAGAGCTGATAAGCCACATTGCTCACCCAACGATCCAGCAGGCTCAATAGCCTGCCAAGACCCGATTCCGCTCCAGGGCTTCGTTCTTCCAAGCGGATAGCCGAGAGCACCTCGTCATAAATCTCTTCCAATTGCTCGGATTGAGGTGGGAGGAGGGCTCGCCCGGGCTTAGGTCTTGGATGAGCAACCTCTTCAGTGGGCCCTGCGACAGAAGCGGCCGCTGCTGCTGATGGAAAGCGGAAACGGGCTCCGCTTTTTGGATCCAGATACTGAAACTCGCCCACCCTCTGAAAAAGACCGCGCTCCGCCAGGACTTCCGCCAGCTCTCTGGCGTAGCCCCGCATATTCATATCGTCATCCTCGGAGAGGATGGCCTTCAGCCGATCTTCCTGAGCGGTATCCAAGGCATCCCTGGGTACCAGGTGTTCGAGGAAATACCGGCTGGTCTTGTGCAGTCTATCCATGAGTTGCTCGTCCGAAGACCGGGGTTTGGGGATACCCTCCGCCGAGTGGAACCTTGTTCTCACTAGTTATTATACCACCTTTCATCCACTTAGGCCCGTTTCATGTTTTCAAAACTTGATTGCCAGTTGTTCCGGCTTTGTCCTAGACTGTCGCGGCCGTACATCCTCAAGCACATTCCTTTCCAGGAGTTCCAGTGCCATTCCAGAAATATCTTGATGTCCTGCTCATCACCTTCTTGCTCATCGTTGGAGCCTGCGCTCCTCAGCGGGAAGAGAAGATCCTGACCACGGAGGTAACGAATCCACCTCCCCAACTGGATACGACTTTGACAGTTCATGTCGAAGATCCACCTGTAATCGAAAAGGTGGAAGCACTTCCACCGATCTCGAGTGACTGGTCACTTCAGGATCGCGCACTCGCCTTTAATCCTCGCTTGCAGGAGCTTCAAGGTAGCTATGACGGCGCCATGCATCATTATTCCATCGGCGATTTCCTGGAGGCCCAGGAGCATCTTGATGCAACGGCGGCGCTTCTGGAGCAGGCTGGCGAGGACAGTCTCGGCAATGGTTTGACACAGTTCTATCTGTCCAGTCTGCAATCTCGCATGGACTTCCTTCAAGATATCCTCGATGAAGAAGCGGTTATGCGTTTCGCCGCTCCCTTGGAAGTGGCCGACGATTCCCTTCTTGCGCTCTGGTACGGCAGCCTGCCCGAGTTGCAAAGCAGACCTATGGAGATTATTCAGAATGAACGCGTGGAGTACTGGGTAAAGCACTTCACCGGTCCCGGCCGAAAAACCTTTCAAGCGTGGATCGACCGCGGGGCACCCTATCGTCCGCTCATCGAAGAAACCCTGGCACGCTACGATCTTCCTCCCGAACTCTATTTCCTCGCCATGATCGAAAGCGGCTTCAAGCCCAAGGTGAAAAGCAGCGCGGGTGCCGTTGGACCTTGGCAATTCATCCGAGGCACGGGACGACGTTACGGCTTGACCATCGACTACTGGGTGGATGAGAGACGCGATTTCGTTCGCTCCACCGATGCCGCAGCCCAATATCTATCCCACCTATATGGCATCTTCCAAGATTGGAACCTGGCCATGGCGGGTTACAACTCGGGTGAGTTCCGAGTCATGGCCTCCATGCGTCGGGCCGGAAGTCGCAATTTCTGGGATCTTCGCCTTCCCAAGCAAACCCGCGATTACGTTCCCAAGATGATGGCCGCCACCCTTGTTGGAAGAGATCTTGAAGGCTACGGTTTTCGGCAAGCTCAGATGGATCAGGAATTCACGTACGAAGATCTCTCGGTGGATCGCGCAGTCGATATGTCTTTCCTATCTAAGAAAGGGAACATCAAATTGAGCTTACTCAAGGAGATGAACCCCCACCTTTTGCGCTGGTGCACTCCCCCCGATCACGGCGCGTACGCAATACACGTGCCTCGCGGCAAGACCACAAGGCTCGCCGACGCCCTGGGATCACTTCCCCGCGAGGAACAGATCTCATTCGCTCGCCACAAGGTCAAGCGCGGCGAAACTCTCTATGATATCGCCAAGGGCTACGGCACCACCGTGGACGCCATTATGCGCCAAAACGGGATTCGTAACGCTCGTCGCTTACGTTCGGGTGCAACCCTGGTTATTCCTACGCGAGCCGATGTCGCCTATACGCCACATGCATCTTCCAGCGTGATTCGTGCGGCGGAAAAGAATCTTCCGGGAATATCCGTACCTGAAGGGCGAACCAAAGATTTTTA
>JACNKJ010000063.1 GCA_014382085.1 bacterium | reverse complement strand
GCCCGGGTGTCAGGCACGACTCTTCCAGCAGCATAGAGATCGGCTGCAGCGACGTCTACGGCAACACGGGCGGCAACTATTCCGGAGTGATGGAGGACCAGACCGGCATCAATGGGAACATCTCCTCGAATCCCTACTTCTGCGACTACGAGAACTGGACTCTGACCCTCTCCTCGCAATCGGCCTGTTTGCCTGAGAACAACGACTGCGGCGTGCAAATGGGCGCCTTGGGGGAGGGTTGCACGCTGACGAGCGTGGAAGAGGCGCTGGCTTTGGGAGCACGGCTGCTTGCCTCCTATCCTAATCCCTTCAATCCGGCCACTACGATCTCGATTGAGCTGGAGTCAGCAGTCGAAGTGCGTCTGGCCGTCCACGATGTTGCCGGAAGGCAGATCAAAGTACTGCATGAAGGCCGGCTCGCGGCCGGCCCTCATGAGCTGCTCTGGCGAGGCCGGGACGATGCGAACCGACCAGTCCCCAGTGGCCTCTATTTCATCCACATGGACTCCGCCGATGGGCGCAGCTCCCGCAAGATCACACTGCTGCGCTAGTCCGCCAGCTTCTTCACCTTCTCAAGCAGATTGTCCGGTGTGACGGGTTTATCCACGAACTCATCCACCGGCATCCATGAATCGTCGCGATCGGTATTGGAGAAGGTGCCCGGGAAGGCGCCCGCTTCGTTCACGGCCGAGAGCATGAGAATGGGCTTGGCCTTGATGGCTTCGGCCTGGCGAATGTTGCGGGCGATTTCGAAACCGGCCTCGTCGTTGCCGGGCATCATGACATCCAGAATGATGACATCGGGCCCGAAGGCCGTGATGTTCTCGACGGCGTTATTCTGTTCCATCTGCGAGGCCACTTCATACCCACCAGCCTCCAGGATCATGGTGACGGAATCGATGATGTCGCGATCGTCGTCGATGACGTAAACTTTCTTCATTCCCAAATCCTCCCTTGTGGACCCGATTGTCGTATAATAGTGGCAAACAGTGATAACCCGCGCAAGTCTTGAAGATACTTGGAGGGTAGCTTCATGAATTCTGGTTTTAATGGGAGGGGTTCGGCGATGAGGTTGGATACTTCGGATCTCATTATAAGCCCGAAGCTCTTTGAACTATACGATCAGATGATCGGTGAAGTGGAAATTGGTCCGCTGCTCCAGCAGTCCGCCGCCATGGTCCAGCAGGCTCTCGATGCTGAACGCGCCACCATTTATCTGGTGCTTCCCGAAACCCAGGAACTGGAATCTGCGGCGGTCATCGGCAACGTGTCGCGAACCATCCGCGTGCCCATCCGCGAAGACTCCCTGGCTGGCTACTGCGCGGTTAGTGAACGTTCATTCTTCATTCCCGATGCCTATGGCGATCTGACTTCAGTGGATCCCAAGCTCCGCTTCGACCGTTCATGGGACGAGATCAACCAGTTCCGCACTCGCGACGTGCTATGCGCACCGGCCGCCTACCAGGGGCGCATTCACGGCGTGGTTCAGGTTATCAATCGCCGGGGTGGATGCTTCAGCGAAGACGATCTGCGTCCCCTGGAGAGCATTTCCCAGCTCATTGCCTACTCGCTCTATCACGCACGTCTCTACCAGGAGCTCGCCAGTATGAAGGCTCTCAAAAAGGAGAAGGCCAAGTTCATGCGCGTGCTGGTGCACGAATTGAAATCGCCTGCCGCCGGCGCGAAGATGCTGGCCAGTTCCCTGCAGTTTGTGAATAAGGACAATTCCGCAGTTTGCAAAGCCCTGGACAAAATCGAAGGGCGTATGGATTCCCTGCTGGGCATGGTGGAGGACATCCTTCAGCACTCGCGCATCGGCGCGTGCGATCCCATGGGTGAAATCTCCACTTTCGATCTCCGCCAACCCCTGACCGAAGGTGCGGAAACCTACCGCGAACAGGCCGAGGCCAAGGGTCTGGAATTGCGCCTAGATATTCCAGAGGAAAGCCTGCCCATACGATTCGATCAAAAAGGTCTCGAGCTGGTGATTTCCAATCTCGTGTCCAATGCCGTGAAGTACACCGAAAAAGGCTCGGTTAGCTTGCTCCTGCGTCGCGACGAGAAGGAGGTTCTGCTCGAGGTGTCCGACACAGGGATCGGCATTCCCGAGAAGGATATCCCGAAGATGTGCCAGGAATTCTTCAGAGCCACCAACGCAAAAAGCAGCGATGTGAAGGGAACAGGCGTGGGGCTGGCCGGGGTGAAAGACCTGGTGGAGCGCTTTGGAGGGGGCCTGGAATTGACCAGCCAGGAGAACATAGGATCCACCTTCACGGTGAGGCTGCCGCTGGTTTGATTCTGTAAATTTAAATTTTCCAACAAATTAGATGGTTACTGCTTGACCGAATATCCCTTCGCCGCAAGAATGAATCTTGCTCATTCCGATTGTGACCAGTCCAGTCACCTTTCCGGGCCCACGCCAGGAGCAGCCATGGTCTACAGCTTCAAAATTGATACTGAATTGGGCCTTGTTCAGGAACACTACGAGGGAGAATTGAACCTGATGAAGGTTCGATCCGCACTCGATCGATTGAGCATGGACTCACGTTTCAATCCGGACCTGAACAACATCGTCGATATGCGTGAGTGTAAGATTACTCTGAGCTTGGAAGATTATCCTTCCCTCATTCAGGCCTTTGGCAAGGTCTTCATGGGGGGAAAAGGCCGTTCGGCCTATCTGGTCAAGGATCCCAAATCCACAGCCATGCTCATGCTCTTCTGCAAGCAGACCCCCATGCGAAAGTCGGCCATATTCAGTACTGAAGAAAAAGCCATGGAGTGGTTGAAAGTCGGCAGCTTCAGCCGCTAAGACCCTTCGGAACCCACGCTTGCCTCTCGCGTTGCCCCTCTGAACTTGCTAGTCTGAGTCGGAGGAGAATCCCATGGAACGATTTGTAGTGGAAGGCCCAGTAGCTCTGCGCGGAAGCGTGGAGCCTGGAGGATCCAAGAACACGGCTCTACCCCTGATGTGTGCGGCACTGCTCGCCGAGGGTGTAAGCGAGCTTCGCAATGTGCCCGACCTGCGCGACACGCGCACCTTGATCCGCGTGTTGGACACACTAGGTGCAAAATGCGAACGCGATGGCTCAACCTTGCGCATCGACGCTCGCGAGGTGCCTGTACGAGAGGCGCCTTACGAGTTGGTGAAAACCATGCGCGCTTCCATCACCGTGCTGGGTCCCTTGCTGGCTCGCTTCGGCGAAGCGCGGGTGAGCATGCCCGGAGGCTGTGCCTGGGGACCGCGCCCGGTGGATCTGCATCTGGAAGGGCTCGAGCGATTGAGCGCATGCATCGACCTGGATCATGGATACATCGATGCGAAATGGCCCAAGGGAAGTCGGCTGAAGGGTGCGGAAATCAGCTTCCGTATTTCCAGCGTAGGCGCGACGGAGAATGTGCTCATGGCTGCTGTCTTGGCCGAGGGCAAATCGGTGCTCCGTAATTCCGCGCGCGAGCCCGACGTGACAAGTCTGGCCGAGGGCCTTGTGGGTATGGGAGCGAAGATCGAGGGCATCGGCACATCCACTCTTACCGTCGAAGGCGTGGATGCATTGCAGCCGCTGAACTTCGAGGTGCCGCCCGATCGCATCGAAGTGGGCACCTTCCTAACAGCTGCACCGGCCACCGGCGGCGAAATCACCGTGACGAATTGCATCCCCGACCATCAGAGCGCGTTGCTGGAAGTTTTTCGTTCCGGCGGACTCGACATGGAAGTGGGCGAAAACTACATTCGCGTGGATGGCCGGCGGCCCATGAATCCCGTGGAAGTGGTCACCGCGCCCTATCCCGGTTTTCCCACCGACATGCAAGCTCAGGTTATGGCGGCCTGCGCCCGATCGGCCGGGGTGAGTACGCTCACCGAAACCATCTACCTGGACCGCTTCACTCACGTGGCCGAGCTGCGTAGACTGGGCGCGAAGATTCGCCTGGACGGAAACGTAGCCGTGGTCACCGGCGTGGAAAAACTTCAGGGTGCGCCGGTCATGGCCACCGACATTCGCGCCAGTTCGGCGCTGGTCTTAGCTGCTTGCGCGGCACAAGGCGTGACAACGGTGAGCCGCATTTATCACATCGATAGAGGATACGAACGCATCGAGCAAAGATTGGCCGGACTGGGCGCGCGCATTGTGCGCGAGGAGGAGCCCGATTGAAGCAGATCATCATCGGCAGCGCGGGCCACGTGGACCACGGGAAAACACGCCTCATCGGCAAACTCACCGGCATCAATACCGATCGCCTGAAGGAAGAGCAGGCGCGCGGTATCTCCATTGAGCTGGGTTTCGCCAGTCTTATCCTGGGTGATGTGCACGCGGGAATCATCGACGTGCCCGGCCACGAAAAATTCGTGCGAACCATGGTGGCCGGCGCCGCCGGTATGGACATGGCCATGCTTGTGGTGGCCGCTGATGAAGGCGTCATGCCGCAGACGCGCGAACACGTGGAAGTGCTCGACCTGCTCGGAGTGAAACGCGTCGTAGTGGCCATGAACAAGGTGGATCTCGTGGAACGGGATCTGGCCGAATTGGCCGCCGAGGAAATCGTCGAGTATCTGGAAAACACGAACCTGGCTGGCGCGCCGGTAATTTTGGTTTCCGCGGAGACCGGTGAGGGTATGGATGAGTTGCGCGACGCCCTTGCCCGAGTCGCTGCCGAAGTGCCTGCACGTGAGAGCGCGGGCAGCTATCGTATGCCCATTGACCGTGTGTTCACCATCAAGGGCATGGGCACGGTGGTCACCGGTACCAGCTGGAGCGGTCACCTTCGCGTGGGCGATCAGCTGGAACTACTGCCCCGGAAAATCCCCGTTCGTGCGCGCGAATTGCAAGTGCACGAAGAATCCGTTCAAGAAGCCATTGCCGGTCA
>JACNKJ010000223.1 GCA_014382085.1 bacterium | reverse complement strand
ATGAGGGCCGATTCATCCAGAAACTGGAATTCGACCGGGGTCGCGGAATCTACAGGTCACCATCAACTAATGCCAGCCAGGACACTCGAATACGTTGTTCTCTCTTCGCGCAGAACAGCTCAACTCTCGGCGGAGGACTCTTCCAGGATGCCGCGGCTCCAGGTGCAGAGGTTTTCATTCAAAATTGCACATTTGCGGAAAATGTGGCAGGCGTGGGTAGCGCCATCGCGCTGCAATCGGGAGACATGCGGCTTTGGATGTCCTTGATCGCCTTCAACAGCGGAGGCATAGGCGTTGAATGCGATGTGCCGGGAACAATGGACATTGCCTGTACGAACATCTTCGGGCAACCCGCTGGCGATTGGGCGGATTGCCTCGCCCCCTTCGCCGGAATCGATCACAACATGTGGTTGAATCCGGAGTTCTGCTGCATTTTGGGTACAGGCATCTACACTCTGCAATCCGACTCGCCCTGCGCGCCCGCTAACAATCCGTGCGGCCTCCTCGTGGGTTGCGACAACGTGAACTGCGGCGAGAGCAATACGGCTCTTACAACCTGGGGAGATTTAAAACGGCTCTACTAGTTTGGGTAGTTTTCAAACCCGGTGAGGATTCGCCGGGTTTTTCTATACCCGTATGTGCGTGGCGATTTCCCTGCAACGAGCCATGACTTCTTGAGAATCTATTTCCGTAAATTCACCACGATGCAGGAGAACTCGGCCACCTACGATGACGGTATCCACATCGTCAGCGCGTAGAGCATAGGTGAGATGGGATATGGGATCGGCAGGTGGCCAACTGTGGAGTCCGTCCGCTCGAATGAGGGTTAGATCCGCCAGATAACCCTCCCGGATTTGACCAAGCTCGTCTGACCTGCCCACGGCCGCGGCTCCGCCCCGGGTTGCCGCAAAGAGTGCTTTTCCCGCGCCGAAGGATGTCGCGTCACCATCCCCCGCCTTCTGAAGTAGCGAGGCCCGCCGCATTTCCCCAAGGATTGATAGGTTGTTATTGCTGGCTGAACTATCGGTACCCAGAGCCACAGTCACCCCGGCGGCAAGAAGCGCCTCGGCGCCCATGATACCCGCCGCAAGTTTCATATTTGAACTAGGATTGTGCACGGCCGTCACACCACACTTGGCAAAGATTTCGCGATCCCTTTCATTGAGATGAATGCAGTGAGCCGCCGTAGTGGGTTGATGTAGGACTCCCCATTCTTCGAGCACTTCTACGGGAGTCATTCCGTATTTTCGCCGGCATTCATCCAATTCGACCGTGGTTTCCGCGACGTGGATCTGAATTCGCGCATCCAAATCCCTAGCCGCCTCCATCATGCGATCCATGTAAGGACGAGTACAAGTATAGAGCGCATGAGGTCCCAGATCGAAATCAACCAGGGGATGAGCCCGCGCCTTCCAGCTTGCCAATTGTTCCACGGCTGCATCCAAGCGCTTGCGATCCGGATCCTGGGTTTCAAGCAAGGCCTCGCAGATGCGTGCGCGGAGGCCGGTTTCGAGACAGGCCTTCGCCACTCCTTCAGTTCCCAGTGACATATCCAAGAAGCAAGTTATGCCTGATTTCAGCATTTCAAGCATGGCCAGTTTGGATGCCCAGTAGCGGTCTTCGTCGCTCATTGCCATTTCCATGGGCCAAACCTTGTCGCTCAACCAATCCATGAGCGAAAGGTCATCAGCGGATCCGCGCATGACCGTCATGGCAACATGAGTGTGAGCGTTAATCAAGCCTGGTATCAGAATGCAACCGCTACCATCAATGTGGCGAGCGCCCTCCCAATGTGGCTCACCGTCCCGCACAAATGTAATACGATCGCCCTCAACGCCCACAACCGCATTTTCCAAGACCTGTCCATCGTCGTCGCAAGGAATCAGCGTTGCACCATCGATAACAATTCGATCCATGAATGACCTCCTGCCAGGAGCCTAGCCGAAGGTGGAACAAAAATGAAGTGGGCAATCAAACTCGACGCAAGCGTGCGCGTAGCAGACTTGAAAGAAGATCTCCAAGAAGCACGAGCAGAATTCCCAAAAGAAGGAATAAAAACAGCTCGTCATAACGGCCTCGAGCGCGAGCATCCACAATCCAGAAACCAAGAGAAGCGACACCCAGCATTCCAAGGACAGTCGCCTCGCGAACGCAAGTTTCCCATCGGTAGAAGAAATAGAGGAGGAAACGATTAAGAGTCATGGGCATCACACTGAAAAATGCTAGCTGGAGACGTCCCGCACCCAGGCCTCGTAGTGAAGCGGGGGGCAGAGGATCCATGTCATCGGCCAGCTCCGAACCGAATCGACCCAATATTCCCGCGTTGTGAATTGCCAAAGCCAAGACCAGGGCCCATGGTTCCGGCCCCAGTAGAGCTAGAAGAATGAATGCCCAAATGTATTCGGGAAGACCACGCAGGATAATTAAACAGAAGCGAACTAGGCTCCGCAGTAGAAGAAAAAGAAAGTCCAGACCCGGACGGTTACGACCGGCATCAGCGAGCCAAGGCTCGGGACTCATTAGTTTGCGTGATGCGGGAAGGGCAATCAATCCACCGAAGAAAAACGCGAGGATAATGGCTAACACCGAAATTGAGAGAGTTCCTTGCAAAGCCTGCCAGCCCCGCTCGTCTAGAATTCTTTGAGCCCAACTCCAGGCGATTTCCCAGCTCCAGGTTTCTCCTTGCAGCGGCCAAGGTCGGAGTTCGGAAAAGAAACGAGTAAGGTTCTCCCCTCTCCTGGGGGAAAAGACATTGCCGGCACTCCATAGGTTCACCGCGAAAGCCAGCAGCATGAGAAATCCCATAGCGATGAGACTGTAACGAATGAAAGCATCGCGTGGACGTGATTTGCTCAGGGCATCTAGGCGGCTCATCGCTCGAACCTCTTGCGCATGGCGGCACTCCAAATGTCAGCCGCAGTGACAAGAATGATGAGCGTGTAGAGGTATGTCCAAACTTCTCCTAAGTAAAGGTTTTCAAAACTTGCCGCAATAAAGAAACCGAGGGTCGGGAAGCCAAAGAAACCCAGAACCGCGGAACTGCGGAGCGCACATTCAAACCGATAGAAAGTGTAAGCCGTCAGTTGAGGCATAGCAGAAGGCAGTAGGCCGAAGAAGAAGACCTGCAAGTGGCTCGCTCCTGCAGCTCGCAATGTATCAGCGGCGGCGGTATCTGTTTCATCCAGTAAGTCCGCGAAGACTTTCGCAAATGTGCCCGCATAAGGCAGAGCGATTGCTGCAATTCCCGCAGCAGTGGACAAACCCATGGCGGCAAGGAAAAGAAGCGCCCATAGCAGTTCGTGAATGGACCGAAGTACTGCGCTCAAGCTGCGAGCCAACAAAGGAATTGTGTGAAGCCCCACTCTTCGGAATACTCGTTTATCTTGAATGTCCCATGCAGTTTGGGATGAGAGGAATCCAAGAAACAGACCAAGCGGCAAGGACAGTGCCAGGGATGCGGCGGCGAAAAGCACCGTTCGCCCTGCAGCCCGGAGAGCTTTGAACAGTATTGGATCCGTTCCCTCGGGTCGCCAGGTCGACTCATAGTGAAGCGCGGGACTGAGTGCGCGTCCGAAAAACTCCCGCGCCAATTTCAATCCGCCTTCACCCGGCCAAAGTGAAGCCCACTCCAAACCCAAGTTTTTAGCGGCCAGAAATCCGGCCAAGAAAAGAATAGCGATCAACGCGAGTCGAGATGAAAAAGGGCCGGCGCCTCGTGCAGGTAATACGCGCTCAAGACTCAAAAGAAGTTACCTTCAAGTTGTAGAGTGCTTGGAAATCCGCATCGCTCAGGGTAAGGGAAGCTTGATCAAAGACCACTCCACCTTCGCGAATACCCACAAGGCGGGGGAAATACTCACGCGCTAGTTCGAGATTGTGAAGACTCACGATGAGCGTAAAGCCGTATTCTTCGGCGAGGCGAGTGAGTAGCTCTATTGTGTCACGTGCGCGAGCGGGGTCTACGCTGGCCACAGGTTCGTCAGCGAGAAGGGCGCCGGGATCCTGGTAAAGTGCGCGGGCGATGGCGACGCGTTGGCGCTCACCCCCGGAAAGGCGATCGCTGCGTGTGAAGATCTTCTCTCCCACTCCTACGCGATCCAGGATGCTTAAGACTTTTTCTAATTCGTGTCTTGGAGGTCTAAGCATTCGACGAAGTGAAGCCGAAAATGATAGACGCCCTAATCGCCCCGCCAGAACATTCTGAGACACTCGCAGATTGGGTACGAGGTGGTGATCTTGCTCGATGAAACCAATTCGAGAACGCAAGCGCTGGAGTGCTTTGGCTTGAAGTGTGTCCAGCGCACGATCCCCGGCATGGACTTCACCTGACGAAGCAAATCTCCGCCCACCCAGCAAGCTGAGCAGGGTGGATTTCCCTGCCCCGCTGGGCCCGAGCAGAGCCAAACATTCACCGGCTTCAACCTTCAGACTCATGTCTTTCAGAGCGAACTGGGCCCCATAGTCAACACGCACTGCGCGAACCTCGAAAGAAAGGCCGGAAGACACTAGCGAATCATTTCCAAATCCAACGCTACCTGTCGGATCATTTCGTAGTCCTCATTTTTTGCGGGGATCAGTTTTTCACGAGGCAGAGCCGCCAGCAACTCGGAATCCTCTATGCCTACCAGTGCCGATTGCAACTTGTCGATGAAACCTTCACCAAAACGTTTCTCAAGCAGAGGATGAGCTGTCCAGTTGTAATCCGGATAGCTGGGAGTCTTCCAAATGATCCGGCACATCTCCGGATTGATCTTTCCTTCTTCAACACGCTTCTCATAGACCTTGTAATTCACCACGCCTGCCTGAAACTGACCACTGTGAACCAGCTCGAGAGGCTTGTCGTAGCTCCCTGAATAGAACGCCGTA
>JACNKJ010000274.1 GCA_014382085.1 bacterium | reverse complement strand
GGCATGCGGCGCCGCTGCGGCACGCCGTCACTGGGCAGCCCGACACCCCGGAGCGCTGCACGACGAGCCTCCATGAACCCGGCTTCCGCGTCTCCGGACAGGAACACGTCGAAACGGTTTCCCGAAAGATGGCCCGGCTTAAGTTTGTTGCCGTGTCGAATCGAATCCAGGAGGCGATAGTTATCATCGCCCAGTTCATCGAGTTTCCCCTCGACCGCTTTGGCGGGAAGGGAAATCCACTGACGGGGCACGGCGTTGCGATCCTTGAGGCCCGCATGGCCCAGCTCTCGGGCATTCAACCCAAAAGTTCTCGCCACACGATCCATGAGCTCACGAGAGTTGAGATCACGTTTTTCGATGAATAGGAACAGATGCTCCCCTTCCCCCGATGCGGGATAGAGGGGAATCTCCTCCACCTGAAAATCTTCGGGCGCGCTAGGCCAAGCCAGCGCGGGACCGGGTCCCGAGTATCGTGGATGCGCATCGCCCACTGGATCCCAGGTCATGAAGCCCCCAGGCGCAGGCGGAAGCGAAAAACATCGCGGCCCTGTATGCGATACTTGGCTTCAAAATGTGTGAGGGGTTCGTCCTGTATGGGCCAATCTATGGCTTCGAGTTTGGGATGAGCGTTAATGTGCTCGGCCATCCACTGGCTGTAGCCCTCGTGATCAGTGGCGATGCGAAGTTCGCCGCCAGGTTTCAACACGCGTTCGGCCTGATCGAGCAGAGGTCCCGACACGAATCGCCGTTTGTGATGTTTAGCCTTGGGCCAGGGATCGGGATAGTAGACGTGCAGCACGGCGATCGATCCTTCCCCCACGAATCGGGTGAGAAAATCCACCGCTTCCGCATGGAGCACCTGCAAATTCGGCGGCGAGTCCGCCTTTTCCACGCGCCGCTTGCCCTCGCGGAACCACTGGCGCGAGACTTCCACGCCCAGAAAGTTCGTATCGGGACGGGAAAGGGCCGAGCGAATGAGAAAGAGAGCCTTGCCGAAGCCAAGCTCGATCTCCAGGGGATTCTCATTGCCGAAGATCTCGGAGAAGGGCAGGGGGCCCGGCAGGCCCAGTTGAATTTCGACAGACATGCTCACTCGGGATGGTTTTGGTTCACAATAGGCTTCGCGCCCGCTACAGTAGTGCGCGTCCCCTCCTCTCACAAGAGCAAAGCTCATCGGGAATCCATGGCCTTCGTGCACGTCGTCATCGCCGGAAACATCGGAGCGGGCAAGACCACTCTTACGGGCCTTATGGCCCGCCACTATGGTTGGCGCCCCTATTACGAACGCGTGGACAGCAATCCCTTCCTGGAGGATTTCTACGGTGACATGGCCCGATGGGCCTTCGCCCTGCAAGTATTCTTCCTCTCCCATCGCGTGGAAGATCTCCGGATCATCGCCGAGCGCAGGGAAAGCGCCGTCCAGGATCGATCCCTTTCCGAAGACGCCCTCATCTTCGCGCGCAATCTGGCCGAGATGGGCCAGATGAGCGGACGCGAATGGGAAAGCTACCGCCGCCTTTACGAGCAAGCTCGCCTACTCCTGCGTCAGCCGGATCTGGTCATCTACCTCAGGCGCAGCGTGGACGGCCTTCGGGACAACATCCAGAAACGCGGGCGCGACTACGAGGCGGACATCCCCGTGGATTATCTGGCCCGTCTCAACGGATTCTATGAAGAATGGATCGCCGGTGAGGCAGCACCCCTGCTCATCGTGGACGCAGACCGTACCGACTTTCTGGGCGGCAACGGAGATGTAGAGAGCCTCATCCGCCAGATTGACTGCGCCTTCGATCAGGGCGAACTCTTCGGTGATCCGGTAGGGGCCCCCGGCGACGATCGTTTCATCCTGCGCAGAGGCGGCCAAGCCATGGCCGCAGGAAAGATGCTTGGCGGCAGGGGCGGCCTTCGCTAGTATGTGATCCCCACTCCCGAGGCTGGCGAATGAGCGCGGAGGCCTCATGTCCTTACCCGAGGCCCGCATATTACCGCGGGCCCTGCATCGCATCTCGCGCCAGGACATCGATCCAGACGCGTTGAAGGTACTGAACCGCCTGTACCGATACGGCTATCAGTCCTATCTGGTGGGCGGAGGCGTACGCGATCTTCTCACCGGGCGCCAGCCCAAGGACTACGACATCGGCACTGACGCCGAACCCTCCGAGGTACTCGAACTCTTCCGCAACAGCCGCGTCATCGGGCGCAGGTTCCCCATCGTGCATGTGCTGTTCTCGCGCAAGAAATTCATCGAGGTGGCCACCTTCCGATCCCTCGAGGAAGAAGGTGAGGACGAGGGCGAACTACCCAGCGATCCGGACAGCGTGGAAGAGGAGCAGCGCCTGCTGGAAGAGGCCGACGTTCTGCTGGATGAAAATACGGAAACTCCGGCCGACCGACCTCGCAAGCGGAGGCGGCCAAGCCCTTTGGAAATCGCCGCCACACAGGAATACGGAACACCCGCCGAAGACGCCCTGCGCCGCGACCTGACCGTGAACGGGCTCTTCTACGACATTTCCGATTTCAGCGTGATCGACTACGTGGGTGGCCTCGACGATTTGAGCGAAGGCATCATTCGCGCTATCGGCGATCCCATGATTCGTTTCGAAGAGGATCCCGTGCGCATGCTCAGAGCTGTGAGACACGCGGCCCGCATGGACTTCAGCATCGAGGAGAAAACCCTCGAGGCCATCGATCATCATCAGAATTTGCTGGGGGCATGCAATCGCGCGAGGCTCATCGAAGAATTCTATCGCGACCTGAGAGGAGGGGCGGCGGTTCCCACCTTCAGATTGCTTAAGGAAACGGGGTTGCTCAGCGAGTTGCTTCCCGAACTCGACAGGCTGCTCCCACCCGAAAGCGTGGATCCTCTGCCCTGGCGACGTCTGGCCGTGCTCGATCGCGACATCCAGGCGGGCGAGGAAATTTCCAACTCCGTGCTGCTGGCCATGCTCATGACCTTCCCCATGATCCGCCAACTCGATCGCGGCAACGACGAGGCCCGTCGACGCACCGACTACGGACGCGAGGCCTATCGCTACCTCAAGCCCCTCACCTCCAAGCTGGGTGTGTCCAGGCGGGACAATGAACAGCTCTTCCTCATTTCCATCGCCCAGCGGCGCATGCGTCCCTTCCTGGAGGGAGGAGCCGTGCCACGCTTCCTGGAGCGCAAAGACTATTTCAGCGACGCATTTCGACTTCTGAGCATGGACGCCGAAGCCCGAGACCAAGCTGTGCCGCCTCTGCAGTTCACCACGGGAAATCAGCGACGCCGCAGTGGGCGACGCCGTCGACGCAGCGGACGCCGGCATCGTGAATCCTGATCGAATTCTCCCCATCGAGTTCTTCGCTCGCCCGGTACTTCGGCTGGCACCCGATTTACTGGGGCGGCACTTGGTGAGAATGCGGGATGGACGGCGCATGACTCTTCGCATCACCGAGGTAGAGGCTTACGGCGCGCGCCATCACGGTGAAATCGACCGAGCCTGCCACGCCTGGCGCGGTCCCACGCCTCGAACCGAGCTCATGTTCGGCCCGCCCGGCAGGGCCTACATCTATCTGATATACGGCATGCATCACTGCCTCAACTTCGTTTGCGCACGCGAGGGCCTGGCTCAGGCGGTACTGATTCGTGCGGGGGAGCCGGTGGAAAGTGAAGATCTCATGGCGGCGCTTCGCCGTGGGCGAGTTCGAAACCAATGGAGCACGGGTCCCGGTCGATTGGCTGCGGCCTTGGATCTATCACGATTGCAGAATGGATTGATCCTGGCACCCCCGAAACTATGGCTTGAAGCGGGAAGCCCGGTAGTTCGAAGGCGGCAATCTCGAGGCGCGCGCATCGGTGTAGATTACGCGGGTGAGGCCGCTAGCTGGCCTTGGCGTTACTGGGAAAGTGGCAGTGAGTTTCTAAGCCGACGGGAAGGACTCTAGAGATCTTCGAGTGTTTCAAGGATCTCGAGATCGTGTTCAGCCAGCTCCGCCAGATAGGGACCGGGAGCGATGGCCTCTTCCAGGCGCATGGCACCCAAACGTGGCGCATCGCCACGTGCGAGAAACTGAAGAACCAGCGAGGCCGGGAATGCCGTTCCCCGGCGCATGGCCGAGAAACCGGTCTTTTCGTCGAAGCGGTCAATCATGCGCAGCCGACGACGCTTGAGCAGGCCCCCGATTTCCCCTTCAGCTTCCACCTGGAAGATCACCAGATCCCGAAGTTCACTGCCGCGATCCAGATGCTCGGTGAGAATGCCGGCGGAAAATTCCCGCGGCGACATCTCCACATCGCCGAATTTTTTCGGTGCTTCCTCGAAGAAACCCAGGTCGCGCAGTAGTCGAATCTTCTCGAAGTGTCCGGGGTAACGTACTGTCTTGTAATTCAATTCCCGCACTCGACCCTCTAGGCTCCAAGGAAGTGTGCTGGTGCCGCCCAGGGTCGGGCAAGCCTCGCAGCGCCCCAGGGGCTCAGGCAGATCGATGATCTCCGTATCGTCCAGGGTGGTCACCCGAGCGATTTTGCCATCCCTCAGCACCACGGCTTCACCCAGGTACTCGTTGATGAGTCCGTGGATTGAAAAGAAGAGCGCGTAATCCAGGGGCGGCTCGGGGTCGGCCGGCAGGCCCCCCACGCGAATGCGGAGGTCCTGAACCTTATCCATGCCTTCGATAGCGGCCATGGCAACCGTGGCGGCCAGTCCCGGGGCCAGACCGCAGTCGGGCACCAGGCGCGCGCCGTTTTCCGCAGCCAGGGAATCCAGCTCGAGGATTTGCAACACGATGTCCGTATTGCCGCCCAGGTCCACGTAGTGCACGCCACGCCGAGCGCAGGCCTCGGCCACGCTGAGGGTCATGAAGTAGGGTAGGGCGTTGAAGCAGGCGTCGGCCTGGTCCAGCAGTTCGCCCAGGG
>JACNKJ010000015.1 GCA_014382085.1 bacterium | reverse complement strand
TGGTTCAACTACACCGAGGAGCGCGCCCTGCGCATCCACGTGGGCAGCGGCGAATTTCCCTGGCCGGAAGATTGGTACGGCGGCGACGTTCATTATCACACCATGTACACCAACAACATCGCTGAATTTGGCATGCCCCTTCCGGCGGTGGCCGTAGCGGCCAAGGCCATGGGCCTGCATTGGCTGGCGGCCACCGATCACAGCTGCGACCTGGACGAGACCGGCGACGGATCTTTCAGCTATGCCACGCACTGGTGGGAGTGGACCACGCAGACCCCCGCGGGCATCACGCCGCACTATCGCGATGTCTTCGCCACCGGCTCCAGCTGGGGTGGCCTGGGTGCAGACGTGGCCGAGCTCGACTCGCCCGACTTCCGCTTGTATCGCGGCGTTGAGATCAACCTGGCTTCGGTGGATTCGGACAGCTACGACAAGACCCTGCACTGCCTCTTCTACAATCCCGATTACATCCATTCGCCTAACAGCGGCGCCATCGGCGAGCGGCCGGTGGGACTCAGCGTTACCGAGGGCATGGCTGCGCTAGCGCCCGAAGGTTTCGCCTACGCATCGCATCCCGTGAGCGATCTTTCCGCCGAGTGGGGCGGGCTGGACTGGGGCGTGAACGGCGCGCGCTGGGGCGATCAGGATATCGCCGCCGCGCTGGGTTATTCGGGCTTTCGCGGCCTGCAGGCATTCAACACCCGCGAAACGCTCTACTCCTCGGACCAGTACGATCCCTGGAGCGACTTCGACGCGGGCGTGCCGGCGGACGATCCCTATCCCGGCGAGCTGCTCGAAGGCGTGTCGCTCTGGGATGACCTGCTCGTGGCCGATCTGGCCGCGGGCTTTTCGCGCAAGATTTTCTTAGCCGGTGGCAGCGATGCCCACGGCGATCTGAACTTCGCCTCTTACATCAGCCTGGACAACTACGCCACCGACAACGCCATGGGCAAGGTGCAGACCGTGGTGCACGTGCCCGGCGAGTGGGGGCCCGGCAACCTGCCGCCCATGGACGCGATCTTGAACGCTTACCGCGAGGGGCACTCGATTGCCACCGATGGTCCCTTCCTGGAAATCTTCGTGGACGCCGATGAAGACCTGCTCATCGGTGACGACGGCATCGTGCCGGCCTCGACCTACCTGCCCCTGCGTTTTCACTGGAAGACCCTGCCCGAGTTCGGCCATGGCGTGTCGGTGAAGTTGATCATGGGCGACGGATTAGGAACCGAGGTTCTGCTCGACTATAATCCATCTCAGAATGGTGAGCCTTATGAAGGCGCATCGTCCATCGACCTGGGTGAATTGGACTTGGACGGCTGGCACTTCATCCGCGCCGAAATGCTGACCGCAGACGGTCAGGCCGGGCATCGCGCCTATACGAATCCCATCTGGGTTTACTTCGATCCGGCCAGCGATGTGGAGTCGGCTTCGGGCGCGCCGTGGCTTGGCAACTGGCCCAACCCTTTCAATCCGAGTACAGGGATCTCCTTTGTGTTGGAACAACCGGGCTCCGTGGATCTTGCGATCTTCGATGTTGCCGGCCGCCTTGTTCGCGAATTATACCCGGGTACAGTTTTAGAGTCGGGTGCTCATGAGATCGCCTGGGATGGTCGTGATTCGGCCGGACAGGAGCTGCCATCGGGTGTTTATCTGGCTAGGCTTCGAGCGGGGGCCATGCGCAAGCAGCACAAGATGCTATTGTTGAAGTAGAACTAGCTTTCAAAAACTCTCGGTACATCAAGTAAATGCGCTTGATCTTTCAATAATAAGGCCTATCTGCTTGATATCCAGACGGGTTTCATAACAAGGCCGAGCAAAGATAAGCCCCCGACGATTGCCGGGGGCTTAATCTATCCAAGAAAATGCTATGCCCTAGAACAGGGACTTCACATTGCTCCAGCTGGTGGATTCGGTCGCCACCGGCGGGAAGCAGTTGCAAGGCGGTGCAGAGCAATTGAGGGTGAACAGGCCGCCGACGGCATCATGCACGTCGAACATTGCGTCCACCAACACGAGACAATCGCAGTCATTACCAGGCGAGACGACGACTTCCTGATCCACGCCTACCCAAATCGTATCGAACATGAGCAATTCGAGGCTGCAGACGGTGAACTGGCCCGCACCAACTCCCTGAGGCTCGGACCAAGCTGCGGAGTAATCCGTCCAAACTGAGCCGATGACCAGGTCCGTGGTGTGATTGACCGTGACCGTTCCCAGGGGATAGCCATCGCTCTGAGGCAGACCATCCAGCTTGAATTCGGCAGCGGTAATGCCATCATCCAGAGGACCCGCATCCCAGTAGGCGACTACGTACAAGAGGGTGGGGACGTAAGGAATCAGGGCAGCATCGCAAGAATTCATGTCTTCATCGGCGAATAGACCGATGACGGTATCGGCCTGAGCCGCTCCGGCCAGGCTGAGAATCGTCAATATTAGCAGTAAGTTACGCATTTACTTCCTCCATTGGTTCAGCGTGCCGCTGGAGGAATTGCAAGAAACCTACCGAAACAACAGGAAACGAGGTGCCGAACAAAAAAAAACCCCCCGCAGCGCGGAGGGCGTTCAGGTTCACGTTCGTGTTCAAGTTCAATTAAACTCCATATCGAAGTGATATACCTCGCCCTTGAGCTGGCTCTTCACTTTGAGCCCGCTGGTATTGAAGACCGATTGCATGGCGCGATTTTGCTTCAGCACCTCGGCCGTGAAGCCGCCGATGCCGTTGCGCCTGGCAATGGTTGTGAGATTCTTCAGCAGATAAGCGCCGATGCCTCGGTTCTGCCATTCGTCTCGCACCACGAATGCCACTTCCGCACGATTGGTGCTGGGATCGAGGAAATACCTGCCTATGGCCAGGAACTGCTCGCCATGCACCTCGGGTAATGTTCCCACAATCGCCACGTCACTGCGGTGATCGATGAAAACAAAGTCCTGCACCTGCTTCTGCGGAATACTTTTCAAATTCTGCATGAAGCGATAGTAGATGGTTTCCTGGCTGAGCGCGTAGTAGAGATCCTTCAGGTTGTGTTCGTCGGTGGGATGAATGGGCCGGAAGCTGATAGGCGTGCCGTCGTCCAAAATGTAACTGCTACGAAGCTCCTGGGGGCCCACCACCATGCGCCCTTCCATGCCAATCTTGTCGGGGCTCACGTACTTGACCTCGATGGCCTCGTGCAAGAGCTCGGCTCGGAAATCGGGATGGGCTATGCTGATCAGCGCCAGCGCCCGATCCTGCACGCTCTTTCCGTGCAGATAGGCTACGCCATACTCGGTGACAACGTAGTGCACGTCGCCGCGTGTGGTCACCACCCCCGCGCCCGGGGCAAGTTGTCCGACAATGCGGCTCTTTTTCCCCGCTAGGGCCGTAGCCGGCATGGCGATGATGGCTTTGCCGCCCTCCGACCTGGCCGCGCCGCGGTTGAAGTCAACCTGTCCGCCGATGCCCGAGAAAAACTTCGAGCCGATGGAATCGGCGCAGACCTGTCCGGTGAGATCCACTTCCAAGGCCACGTTGATGGCCACCATTTTGTTCTGCTGGCTGATCACGAAAGGATCGTTCACGTACTCGGTAGGATGGAAGGCGAAGGCCGGATTCCCATCGATGTAATCGTAGAGCTTCTTCGTGCCGAGACAGAAGCTGGCCACGACCTTGCCGCGGTCCAAGCTCTTGCGGCTGCCGTTGATCACACCGGATTCGATCAGGGGAATAATGGCGTCGGTAAGCATCTCGGTGTGGATGCCCAGATCCTTTTTCTCGCTGAGATACTCCAGCACCGCATGGGGGATACGCCCGATGCCAAGCTCGAGCGTGCAGCCATCGTCCACCAGGGACGCCACGTGCTCACCAATTTTGCGGGTGAGTTCGTTGGGCTCCTGCACGGGGCGCTCGAGTACGGGTTCGTCCATGGGAACCAGAATGTCGAGATCCCAAACATCCACGAAGCTGTTGCCCATGACCCGAGGCATCTGCGGATTCACTTCGGCGATCACCAGCGAGGCATTGGCCATGGCGCTTTTTACGATATCCACCGACACGCCCAGGCTGCAGCGCCCGCGCTCATCCGGCGGTGTCACCTGCACGAGCGCGACGTCGAGAGGAAGCTGGCCCGAACTGAAGAGGCGGGGAATGTCGGACAGAAAAATAGGCGTGTAATCGCCCATGCCCTCTTGAATGATGCTGCGCACGTTGTCGGCAATGAAGAAACTGTTCACACGAAACTGAGTTGCCAGTTCCTTCTTGGCGTAGGGCGCGTCGCCGAAGGTAAGCAGATGCACGATTTCCGTGTCGGCCAATTCACCGGCCCGGTCGACTAGGGCCGAGACAAGGCTCTGGGGCTGCGCGCAACCTGTGCCAATGAATACGCGCTGCCCCGGGCGAAGGCCCTCCAGCGCCTTCTTGGGGCTCTGAATCAGGTCGGCGTACTTATCCTGCCATGTGGGATCGATGGCCTTCATCTCTTCAATCATCTTCGTCCCCTTCCATGGAAAGGGTAATGCGTGCGTCGGCCACGGCGGGCTCGGTGCCCACGGGTCCGACGATGAGCGGGTTGATGTCCAATTCCGCAATCTGAGGGAAGTCGGTTACCAGCTGACTGATGCGTTGAATGCACATGGCGATGGCGCCGATATCCACGCTTCCCTGCCCACGCGCTCCTTCGAGCAAGGCGTAAGAGCGTGTTCCCATGAGCATCTGCATGGCTTCATCTTTGGTGATGGGGGCCAGGTGGAAGGTCACGTCCTTCATCACTTCCACGAAGATGCCGCCCAGGCCAAACATGAGCATGGGGCCAAACTGCGCGTCACGCGTCATTCCCACGATGACTTCACGACCGCTCTTCGCCATTTGTTCCACATAGACGCCGTCGATGCGTGCTTCGGGCATGCGCCGGCCGATGCGCAT
>JACNKJ010000273.1 GCA_014382085.1 bacterium | reverse complement strand
CATGCTTCCAAAGATTCCAATGTTCCCACAGGGCTTACCTTTGCACTGCGATCGATGCGCCGCATAAGCCCCATAAGCACCTTACCCGGTCCCACTTCCAAAATGGGTGAATCGTCCACCTCGCGCAGTGCGGCCATAGAATCGGTCCAAAGCACAGGCATGGTGAGTTGCTGAATGAGTAACTCCCGCAAACTGCCCCCATCGCGTGTGGGCTCGGCCGTGACGTTTGGCACCACCGGCACTTTGGCTTCGGCGAAGTTCGTGGCCGAGAGCTTTTCTCCTAACTCGGAGGCGGCCGACGCCATGAGTTCAGAATGGAAGGCTCCACTCACGTTTAGGCGGACGACTTTCTTGGCATCCGCTTCTTCGCAGGCCTTCATGGCCCTTTCAACAGCGGGAACTGCGCCGCTGATGACCATTTGCTCTGGACTGTTAAAGTTGGCCAATTGAACTACCTCGCCCTGGGATGCTTCCGCGCAGCATGCTTCTACGGCTGAACGGTCCAGACCCATGACCGCGGCCATGGTGCCGGGAGTTTTCTCGCCGCTTTCGAACATGAGCCGCCCGCGAAGGGCCACGAGGTCGAGGGCATCCTCGAAAGACAGCACCCCCGCCGACACCAGGGCCGAGTATTCACCCAAGCTATGGCCGGCCGTGACCGTTGCCTCCACACCTTTTTCAGTTAGCCAATCGAAGGCCAGGCAACTCATCAGCAGAATGGAAGGCTGCGCGTAACGCGTTTCGGTCAGCTCTTCGATGGGACCCTCAAAGCAGAGCCTCTTGAGTTCAAAACCCAAGCGAGCTTCGGCGGCTTCAATCTTTTCATAAGCCGCCGGCACCGATTCGTAGAGATCGCCGCCCATGCCCACAAATTGAGAAGCCTGTCCTGGAAATATCATGGGACGTTTCATCGTCCTCCTAAATCTGGATAAGCGCCGAGCCCCAAGTGAGCCCGCCACCGAAAGCCACCATGAGAATCTTGTCGCCCGACTTTGCCACACCTTTGCTTCTTGCCTCGTCCAGGGCAATGGGTATGGACGCCGCGCTGGTGTTTCCATACTCCTGAATGTTCTTGTAAACCTTCTCGGGGGGGAAATCCAATCTACTAGCCAAGGCATCGATGATACGGATGTTAGCCTGATGAGGAATGAGCAGATCCACATCCGATGCGCTCACACCCGCTTTGATCAAGGCCTCGATGGCCGCCTGGCCCATGTTGCGCACGGCATGTTTGAATACTTCTCGGCCGGCCATGGTGATCTTGTTCAGACCGCTTTCAAGATTTTCATGAGTCAAGGGCACAGCGGTTCCACCGATGGGCGCATTGAGCAGATGGATCAAGGATCCATCCGAGCGCGTCCAAGTTGAGAGGATGCCGTTGTCCTCAGGCGCGCAGGCCTGAAGCACTACGGCTCCCGATCCGTCGCCGAAGAGAACGCAGGTACTGCGATCCTTCCAGTTGGTAATGCGCGTGAGCATTTCCGAGCCGATGACCAGCGCGGTTTTTCCGGCACCCGAGGCCAGGAGGGCCTTCGCCTGGGAAATGGCGAAGAGCCAGCCCGTGCAGGCCGCCGACATGTCCCAGGCCGAGGCGTTCTTGGCACCTAACATTTCTTGAACCACCACCGCAGTGCTCGGAAAAATGAAGTCGCCGGTGACGGTGGCGATAATGATGAAGTCGAGATCTTCAGCCTTGATGCCGGCGTCTTCCAGCGCTTTGCGCCCAGCCTCGGAAGCAAAATCACTGTTCTTCTGATCGTCGGTGATCACATGCCGACGTTTGATGCCGCTTCGAGTGGTAATCCACTCGTCGGTGGTATCCACGATGTGGCTGAGGTCTTCGTTGGTGAGGATCTTGTCGGGCACCGCGCGTCCGGTGCCGGCAATCCTAACTCCAAAATTGGCGTCCATGCCGACTCCTTCTAGCCTTCCGCCTGACCGAGCAGTTCCTCGGTTTTCTCTGCGGTATGCATTTCCTGGAAACGACAGGCACTTCGAATGGCGTTCTTGATCGCCAATTCATTGCTCTTGCCGTGGCTAATAATGACCTGGCCGTTCACACCAAGAAGCGGCGCGCCGCCGTGCTCGGCATAATGCATTTCCTTGCGAATCTTAACGAGTCCTGGGCGCATCATGAGAGCGCCCATCTTTCCCCGATAAGTGGAGAGCACGGTGCTCTTCAATTTGCGAGTAAGAAATCCCACCATGGATTCCGCTTGCTTGAGAACCACGTTGCCCCCGAAACCATCACAAACGATCACGTCGGCCTTGCCGCGCAGGATGTCTTGCCCCTCAATATTGCCCACGAAATTAACAGGCATCTTGCCCAGCAGTGCATGCGCGGCCACGTAGAGTTCGCTTCCCTTGCTACTTTCCTCGCCGATGTTTAAAAGGCCCACCCGAGGTTCCGCGACCCCTAGGAGGGCTTCGGCAAAGAGGCGGCCCATGACGCCGAATTGTGCGAGATGCTCGGGCTTGTTGTCGGAATTAGCGCCCACGTCGAGAACAACGCTACCGCCTCCCTCGCCAGGGAAATAAGTGGCGATGGCCGGGCGTTGTACATGGGGTAACCTGCCAAGGTAGATCAGGGCCGCTGCCACCATAGCGCCCGTGGACCCCGCGCTGACAATGCCTTCCACCTGGCCCGCCTTCAGATCCAACATGCCGCGGGAAATAGGCGCGTTCTTCTTTTGACGAACGGCCCGCGCAGGCGAGTCCTTCATGCTGATGGATTCATCGCAATGTACAATGGGAAAGCGATCCTCGGGCTCGCCGAGTTCGCGGAGTACTCCGGCTATGGCCGGACCGTCGCCGTAGAGTACGATCTCAGGGACGGAATCGAGCTCCCGCACCGCCTTGAGTGCGCCACGTACAAGAACGGGAGGACCAAAGTCGCCTCCCATTACATCTAGTGCGACTCTCACTTGGCAGTCAGGGGGAAAACCAGGCTCGGTCGCGCTGGCCGGCTATACGCCGAATATCGAAGAGTGTGGAGGAAGGTGATGCCCAGCGTCATCATCGACGACACACGATGAAAAGATTCGGCGTATAGCCGCCAGCCCTTCGGGTTCGCCTTCTTTGCGCCCGTTTGCATCGTTACTCCTCCTCCATGATGAATCGGCATCACGTTCGTCGTCGCGCCTTGCAAACGGGCGCAAAGAAGGTCGAACGCGGCCAGATCTGGCTTTCCTCCAGACTGCCTTAGTCCGTGTCGACCTTCATAACCTGACGGCCGGCGTACCAGCCGCATTCAGGGCAGACCGCGTGGCTCGGCTTGCGGGCACTGCAGTGTGCACACTTCACGAGGCTGGGAACGCGGGCGCTGGCCATCCACACTGCACGAGTCATGCGTGAACGGGATCGGGACTTTCTTTTCTTGGGAACGGCCATGCCTATTCCTGCCTTTCGCCGGAGCCGGAATCCTCTTCCAACTCCATTTTCTCTTTCAAGTCCATAAGCGGGCCCCATCGCGGGTCCACCGTCGCTTCTACCGAGGTTTCCTCGTTCAGATCCGCTCCCGATTGTGAATCCAGCCCGGCACAATCCTCTTGGCAGAGGAACTGCATGGGCAGGGCGAGAAGCATGCTCTCGCGAATCTGAGCGCTCAAATCCAGCTCGGCCTTGTCGGCCGACAACAGGATTACATCCTCGCTCTCATCTTCATCCAAACCGCGAACGGCCTTGCTGAGCACGACCAGAGAAAACTCCCCATCCAAGAAGTCGTCGTAAGCCTTGCCGCAGCGGTCGCAGTGAAAGGAGAATGATCCCTCCACCTCGGCCCCGATGTACCAACGCTCGCCGGCGGGGTTTACGTGTACGTAAGCACACACTTCTCCCTCGCCCACGCGGTCGTTGAAACCTTCGAGGACTAGTTTCCCATCGAGCCGGAAATCCCGACTCTTATCCCTGACATCCGTAAGTTGAATCTTCATGGGTTCAAGGCGCCTGGGATGGCGGAAGGCTCATGGTAGGGTGGAAGTCCCCCATTGTCAAGGCCTTCCGCCGCCCGCGCTATCCGAAGATGATGCCCAATTCGCGCTCTGCAGAGGGGTCCGAGTCGCTGGCATGGACCCCATTGTTCTGCAGGCTGCGTCCGTGAAGATAGCGAATGCTGCCCGGGGCCGCTTCGGCGGGATTCGTGGCCCCCACCAGGGTGCGCAGATCCTTGACCGCATTGTCTTTTTCCAATTGAACGGCCACCACGGGCCCGCTGGTGATATAGGATACCAGCTCACCGTAAAAAGGCTTGGCCTCGTGTTCCACGTAGAATTCCTTCACCGTTTCCGCACTGAGCTGCTTGAGCTCCATCCGAACAATCCGGAAACGGTTGTCGGTAAGCATTTTAAGGATCTCGCCGATGACCTGGTCGGCCACCAGTTCGGGCTTGATCATGAGATAAGTCTGGTCCATCAGTCCTCGCTACTTGCTCGGGGTGTAGATTTCCTTAAGAAGGGGCACAATATGGCTGGGAATTTTTGCCACGGGGATACCCACGGAGCCCAGTTTCTCGATTTTCTCGGCGGCCGTACCCGATCCGCCGGATATAATAGCACCTGCATGGCCCATGCGCTTGCCCGGAGGCGCTGTTTGACCGGCGATAAAGCTGACCACGGGCTTGGTGACATTGGCCTTGATGTAGTCCGCGGCCTCTTCTTCGTCGCTGCCCCCGATTTCACCGATCATCACGATGGCCTCGGTGGCGGGGTCAGCCTGGAAGGCTTCCAGGCAATCGATGAAATTGGTGCCGATGACCGGATCGCCCCCAATGCCGATGCATGTGCTCTGGCCCATGCCGGCCTGAGTGAGCTGCCAGACCACCTCGTAGGTGAGGGTTCCCGAGCGACTGACTAAGCCAACAGGACCTTCCGCTACGATGTTGCCGGGCAAAATGCCCACCTT
>JACNKJ010000272.1 GCA_014382085.1 bacterium | reverse complement strand
GCATACCCCCCGGGCTCTTAGATATGGAAATATCCTCTGCCCTGGCATCGATATACGCTTGCTTAAACTCCTTCGAAGCGCCGCACTCATCGGTGCAGGCAACTCGTGTACCCATCTGAACCCCTGAAGCGCCCAGAGAGAGCATTTTTTCGATGTCCACCCCGTCGTAAATCCCGCCGGCCACGATGATGGGGATCTTCCGCCCGCTGGCGTCTTCGTAGGGTTTAACCGCTTCCAGAACTTCATCCAATGAGGATTCCAGCGAGCAGTCTTCGGGGTTTTCGAGCTGTTCGCGGGAGTAGCCGAGATGACCGCCCGCCAATGGTCCTTCGATGATGAAGGCATCCACGTCGCGATCGTAACGCTTCTTCCAAGAGCGCATGATTAGCTTGGCAACGCGCGAAGATGAAATGATGGGCACCAGTGAAACATCCGGGTTGCCGGCAATTTCCGGAAGCCGCATAGGTAGACCCGCGCCAAAAACTATGATACGAATCCCGCCTTCGATGGCCGCCGTCACCAAGTCCGCCGCATTGCTCAAGGCACCCATGACGTTCACGGCGAGAAGCCCCGAAGTCAGGCTCTTGGCTTTTTCAATTTCCCGAATCAATGCTTCGCGCGATCGCGCTTCGAATTCCTTACCCGCCAATTGAAGATCGCCAAGGCCGATGCTGGAAATGGTGCCGATGCCGCCTTCATTGGCCACAGCGGTGGCGAGGGAGGCCAGGGAAACGCGCACACCCATGCCGCCTTGTACGATGGGGATGTCGGCGACCAGGTTACCGATTTGTAGCTTTGGAAGATTCACGACGGACCTTTCATTCACAAGAGTGGAACGAACAAGGCCGCAGGCAGTGGGGTGAACCCCCCTTACCAATCGATTTCGATATGCCGCATTGTTGGCTGCTCTAAGAGTTAACTCTGAAACCGCCTGATAAGCAAGGTTATTGAGATCGCCACATATGTGCTATAATTTGCCGAAATCAAGCGTCTGAATTCAAGCTGGACTCATCCACAATGAGCACAATGCATAAGGCAATCGAGGTAGTGATGCGACATCATGCTGGGGTAGCGATTTTAGTTTTAGCAATCTCACATCTGGCCGGAGGAGCCCTCGCCGATCCGCCGGCGGGATACTATGACAGCGTCGACGACAGTAGCAGTGAATCGCTCCGGCTCACCTTGCATGAGGTCATCGATGACCATCAACGCTTCCCTTATAGCTCCAGCAGCACTGATACATGGAATGTGCTTGAGGCCGCCGACGAAGATCCAAACAATTCCAGCAACATCCTCGACGTCTACAAGAACGCGAGCTATGTGAAGTTTGGTGGGGGCGAAGGTGTTTACAACCGCGAGCATTCCTGGCCGAATTCCTATGGCTTTTCAGACGATGGTTCGCAAAACTATCCCTATACCGACTGCCACCACCTCTTTCTCTGCAACGTCAGCTACAACAGCTATCGCGGCAGTCGCCCCTTCGACTACTGCAGCGATAGTTGCAGCGAAAGAATAACCGACATAAACAACGGTCAGGGCGGCGGCGTGGGAACCTACCCGGGGAATTCCAACTGGTTCAGCGGCGCGGATGGTCCCTATGGAATATGGGAAACTTGGATCGGTCGCAAGGGTGATATTGCGCGCGCGCAGTTTTACATGGATGTGCGATATGAAGGCGGCAACCATGGCGGAACCGGGGCTTGGGAACCGGATCTCATTCTAACCGACGACCGAGCGCTCATCGCCGCCAGTCAGACCGGCAACAACGAGACTGTGGCCTACATGGGTCTGGCCTCGGTGCTATACCAGTGGCACCTCGAAGATCCAGTGGATGATATGGAGCGCTCGCGCAACGACGTGATCTATTCCTATCAGGGTAATCGCAATCCCTTCATCGATCACCCGGAATGGTTGCAGGTTCTCACGGCCGTAGACGCGCCGCCTGTGCAACCCGCGCATGTGAAGCTGCACCAGAACTTCCCCAATCCTTTCAATCCGAATACGAACATCGTTTTCGAAATCGATTCGCCGCGCTCGGTGTCGCTGAGCATCTATACCCTCGCCGGCAGCAAGGTTATGACCTTGCTGGATGGAGAAGTTTCCGCCGGGCAGCACGCTATCAAGTGGGACGGTCGGGACCAGTCGGGCAAAGAAATGAGTTCAGGTAATTACTTCTATCGCATCGTCGACGGAGATACTTCGATTACCAAGAAACTGCTCTTGCTCAAATAGCTGTATTCAGAATCTCGAAGGGCCGTTTCCCGGAGTGGGAGACGGCCAATTCGTCTGTACCAAGATATCGATACAAGATTTCACTCACGGAGGAGGGTACTATGAAAGCTGTGAAGGATTTTTGTTTCATCTTGATTTCCGGGCTCTGTCTTTTCGCAATTCCGAATGCGATGGCATTCGAAGTGACCTATACGCTGGAAAATGTCCTTATGGAAGAGGGCGGGCAGCAGATGTTCGGAACCTTCACCTGGACCTATGATGATCCAGAGGAATTCGAGAACGGTGTCGGAGTGTTTTCCTATCTGGAGATCCCCTTCACCAACCATGATCACACAGACCTTCTGGCGAACTTCGACCTGGGAAATTCCATTGAGCTTACCCTTCCCGGCAGCACTCACGACGACGGAGTTGACATCACTCTCTTTTTAGTGGAGCCTCTAACACCCACGACATCGGCTTCCGTAGACCTCGATCGAAGCCGCTACGAAATTGGCGGCAACGGTTTTCATACCGGAGTTTTCTTGAGCGGATCGATCGTTCCTCAACTGGAAACCGGCGTGGGGGATGAGTCGGTCGTGGGATTCTCAGGTGGCAGCCTGTCGGCTTTCCCGAACCCCTTCAACCCTAAGACTACTCTTAGCTACACCCTGGCTCGATCGGGGATGGTCAGTCTTTCGGTCTACGATTCGAAAGGTCGCCATGTGGCCGATCCCATGCGCGGAGTCTATCAGGAGGTCGGTGAGTATTCGATCCAGTGGCGTGGGCAGGATTCTATGGGCCAGGAACTCGCTTCCGGATTCTATTTCGCTCGATTGGCCATCGATGATTTCCTATGCACGAGGAAAATTGTACTGCTCAAGTAAGCACCGCACAGATATGAATTGAAGCAGGCCGTTTCCATATCTGGAGACGGCCTTTTTCGTATTGCGAGCACTGGATTTCAAACTACTGAGTCGTCAAATCCAATTCGGCATCGATCTCTGTAATCAAATCCATACAGATGCCCTTCATCTCCTCCAACTGCTCATTCAGCTTGGAGAGCTCGAGGATTACCATCAGAAATCCGTTCTTGAACCTGGGGTCTGTCATAAAAACTTCGAAATGGTCCCAAGACAGGACACCTGTCTCACCCGTGAAGTCGCGCAGCATTGGATGAAGGTCGACCTGATGGTAGAGAGGCTTGTAGAGCAATTCCTCGGAATCGAAACGGTAGTGATCCTCCTCCGCCTTATTCGCCGTGTAGGCAGACTCAAGCCTCAGCAGTGATGATTTGATCCTGGTGCTTGAAATTAGAGCCAAATTCCCCGATGAGATCAGTTCTTCGAAGGTGAAATTGATCTGCGCGAAGCGCCTCCACTCGTAGTTGCGAATGCAACGCCTGTTGAAATCGCTGAGGTCGGCAATCGGGACTCCCTCCAGGTGCCCAATGACGATGCTTGCATCTTCGATGCAGCCACTTCGATCCTCGATGAAGCGGTCGATCTCGGCGATATTGTTGACGAGGTCAGCTTTGATGTTACCGAGGTACTTCATCTCCAGCTCATGTGCCTTGCGCAGGTCATTCCAGTTGTTGATTTGAAGCGCAATGAGAATGCCGATCACCACCAACACGATCTCGCCGAGGGCGTACAACAGGTAGTTAGTGAAGCGGTTGCGGACGATTAGATCCCGTCGTATGGTCCTGAAGAACCTGAACATAAGTATACTCTCTGGCGTTTGGGGGCTTAGGTCGTTCGGAAGACGGACAATACAATACCGAAATCACTTGGGTCAATTTCGAGGAAGCGAATTTGCCAGGTATTGCCTCTCTCCAGGAAATTGCAGGTAGGTCGCTTCTCGGCGTCCGCACTTGACGAAATCCCCATTATAAGAGCAAACTCCCCACAACCTTTTTCTGGAGGCTCGTTCTTTGCGCAAATTCTCGAAGCTCCGAAAACCCGCCGGTTCTGCGCCTGGCACAATGGCATTCGTCGGCGAGCAGAAAATGGAAAAAACACGGTTGCGGGTGACCGATTTCACCGCCGACCGTCTCAATGAACTCGAGTTCGAAAACTTCGAAGAACTCTACCCGTTTCGAGAAAACGAGGGAATATCCTGGATCAATATTGACGGGCTCCACGATACAGAGGCCCTTGCCGAATTGGCCGAGCACTTTGGATTGCACAGCCTTGTAATGGAGGATGTTGTTAGCACACATCAGCGGGCGAAGTTTGAGGACTATCCTGAGCACATCTTCATCGTTCTTCGCATGCTGTATCTTGAAGGGGATAAGTCGGTGGTTAAGAGTGAGCAGGTCAGCCTGATATTCGGAGAAGGCTGGGTATTCACCTTTCAAGAACGAACGGGAGATATCTTCGAGGGCGTCCGCAATCGCCTTCGTGCCGGAAAGGCCCGCCTGAGGAAATCAGGATCGGACTATCTCGCATATGCTCTGTCCGATGCTTTAATCGATCACTATTTCAACATCCTTGAACAACTGGGCGAAAAGATTGAGGCTCTCGAGGAGGGTCTGCTGGCCGATCCTAGAAACGAGCATCTTGAGAGCATCCATTCTCTCAAGCGTGAACTCGTGTTGGTGCGCCGGGCTATTTGGCCGCTGCGCGAAGTCATAGGCAACTGGATCCGATCCGAGTCACCCCTCGTCCAGAATGAGACACAGCTCTTTCTTCGCGACGTTCATGACCACACCGTGCAGGT
>JACNKJ010000023.1 GCA_014382085.1 bacterium | reverse complement strand
ACATGCAAGGCCGCACCCGAGCGAGCGGCGAAAAGGGCCGCATGGTAACGCATGGCGATCACCCATTGGGAAGTGCCGAATGCCTTTTGAATCGATTCCTGATCTGTGCCAATCCATTCCACCTGGCGACGACTCGCATAAGCCACCTCGACCTCTCGCAGAATTGCGCGATCCATGTTTTCGTCCATGGCGATAAGCCGAAGCGGGAACTCGGAAGGTAATCCATCGATCAGATTGAATACGTGTTCCAAGAGTTCTTCGCGAGGCCAAAGCTTCCAGGGGCGCAGGGATAGTAGAATTCCAGGGCTAGGTTCTTGGCCCTCCACGAACTCCAACCCCCAGGCCAGATCGGTGCCCAATCGCGCCTTCTTGGATGCACGCCCCCGGAGTTCGCGCAGGGAGGCTTCATCGCGAAGGCTGACCCCGTTTCCCATGGCGAGTATGTCCGAGGCAATTCTTCTTCGTAGGGCACTGCGGAAGGGTCCGAAGCCGAGACCCAAAAACAGAACCTTGCATCCGAGGATGCGCGCAAGCAAAACGGGCAGGCCATAGTAGAAGAGGTTGGCCGGGAAGTGATCATTGAAGAGTCCGCCGCCGCCAAGAACCAGCACTTCCGATTTTCTAATCTCTCGGATCAATTGCACAAGTGTCTTGAGGGGCGATTTCTTGCCATAGTAAATCACTGGAAAACCCTGCAGAGATTCCAGGCCCGGCTGGCGACTCAACACTTTCTTGCTAGCATCAGGTCTGAAGCTTCCCAGAATTCTCCTGGCTGAAGCAAGAAGGGCTTCGTCACCATGATTTCCAGTCCCATAGGAACCCAGGTAGAGGATGCCATCCTTAGGCATGAGACTCCTCTCGATCGGCCAATCGGTAGACAGCCACGAATCTTATTAAGGCCACGAGCGTGAGGGACCAGACTATTCCCTCGAGACCCCTCCACCCATAGCCCACAAAAATCGCCACCACCTGAAGAAGCGCGAAGATGACGGTGAGACTGAAAAGCCGGGTGAGCACGTAGCGCCCCGCTCCGAGCAGAATCTTGGAGGATGGCCCGAGGTAGAGTGAGCGTGCCACGCCCAGAGCAATGAAGGGCAGTATGAGATTTTCCCCGGTCGCATACTTTCCACCGTAGGCAAACTCAAGCAGCCATGGCCCGGCGACGATATAGACGAGAGCCAGCAGAGCGCTGAAAACAAGTGCCCTAAGTGTTGCGCGCTGCAATGACTTTCGATTGGCTTTGGCCATTTCCGCAGGCAGGCTGATGCTCAATGCGGTTTGCAGCAGTTGAAAGCCCGCCATGATGTTGATCACCGCGTAGTAAAGCCCCAAATCTTCGAAGCTGGCCATACCGGCGATGATGAGGCGATCAATTTCCATCATGGCGATTTGAACCCAAGACAGAATCCAAAACACCAGACCCGGTTTCATCTCTGCCCTAAGACCTGCGCTAGGCGCGGCGGAATCCTTGCTGAACACACGCCCCAGAACGAGCGCCCAAGTGAGCCAAGGCAGACAGGAGAGACCGTAGATCAGAGCCCAAGAGGACAGCTCCCCACGCATGAAGAAAAGAGGAAGAGCCAGAAGCAGGACCAGGAGGCGGTTGCCCCTCTGCATGAGGGCGGCCATGACCGTGCGACCTTTGGCTCGCAAAATCCCCATGGAAACCAGGCGTGCAAAAACCAGGGATACGGAAGCCAAGGCCACAGCGAGGATGAGCTTCGTTTCCATCCCGTAGAGCCAGGGGGCCAACACACCCAGCACTAGAGCCAGAGGGAGAACGATTTTTACGCCGAGCAGGCTGACGCCGCGAATCTCCTTATCGGCGCCATCGCTTTTCTTCAGTCGACGAAAGGCCGCGGGCGACAAACCCAGGTCGGAGAAACTCACGATGAGATTGACGAAGGTGGGAATGAGAGCGAGCTTGCCAAACTCCCCGGGGCTCAGCGTTCTGCCAGCCATAGCGAAAAAGATAAACCAGGGCAGGTGCACCAGGCCCCGCACGAAGGTTGTCGCGAAAACGCCGCCGCCCAACTTCCGAATGCTTCGCAGGGAGTTCAAGAGGGCTCTCCCCCATGAACGAGGCGCTTTGGATTTTGACCCGCTAGAGTAACTCCACCTAAAGCGCCGAAGATTAAAAGGGAATTAAACTGAGGATGCCAGGGTATGACCTGGCTGATACCCAAGAAGGCCAGCCAGACATGAGTTCCGCGCAGGCGGATGCCCGCTTTTTCAATGCACCAAATGAGCAGACCTAAAACCAGGGGGCCCAGGATCAGCCCGTACTTAACCGCCATGGTGCCGTAGTTGAAGTCCATGGTTGGATTAAAGGGATTCAAACCCCAGTACTCGAACCATGGAATGTAGAAGTAGGCTCCGGTGCCTTCGCCGATGAGCTTATCCGCATTGCTCATGCCTCCCCACTTCAGTAGCAGAGGAAAATAGCGGAACCCAGCTTGTTCCGATAGAACACTCCACTCGAAGGACCGGGCTTTTTCCATGGACGCCCAGGCCCAACCCACCAGCACCAGCAGTAGAGGAAAGAGAACCACACCGAATGCGAAACGTCGATCGCGAGTGGCATGGTGAATCATTTGCACGAGCTTCCAGATTCCGACGAGTATCAGAAAGACACGCGAACCGCTGACGATGAGAGAGACAAGAGCCATGATTACGGGCCAGAGTCGATTGTTCTTACCGCCGATTCTCCACAGGTAGGTCAGGTAAAGGGCCGCAAGGATGGTTGAGCCGTCGCGATAGCGTGGCATGACTCCCGACTCTTCACCGGTTTGCAGGCGCCAGAGCATCATCGCGAAATCGATGAGTCCATTCATCACAATTGCAATTTCCAGGGCTCGGGCGCGTTCGCGAATGTCGGGAAAATGGATCCGCAGCAACTGAACCAGGAATAGAATCTGAATGGGAAGGAAAACGACTCGAAGATCGAGCAGATAGTGACGAAACAGACGGTAGTCGGCCTTGTGCACCACGAAAAGCAGAAGAAGGGCGAGCAATATTAGCAGGCTCTTCATCGGAAAACTTCGAAGGATTGAGCTGGGCTTGGCTACCATCAAGGTGATGAGAATACCGAGTAGAATGCCGGCGTAGAATCCATCCTGCCCAAGGATCCCCATCCATCGCCAACTCGCGGTCATGCTTCCCCCACTGGGCCAGGCAAGCATGAGGACGATGCTCGGCATGAGGAAGATGCGGGGTCTCAGCACACTGAGAACGCCTCCTGCCAGGAGGATGAGAAAGATCGGCAGGAAAGTCAGCATGCGGCCAGCCCTCCGAAGGACTTAGGCTTTTCGGGGAATGAAAGCAACGCCGAGGCCGAGGAGTCCTCCCAGGACACCTCCGAAGAAACCGAAGAGCCGCTTTTTAGGGGAGGCGGCGAAGTCGGGCACGACGGGCGATGAGATCAATCGATAGGTGAAAATGTTCTCGGCCTGAATCAGCTGAGCGGTCAGGGTTTTGTTTGCCAGGTTTTCGTAGAGCTGCTCTCGCACACCGGGATTGTTCTGCTGTTCGGCAATTTGCTCGATGGATTCCGCCGTAGCGCGGATCCTATCAATTTCCAGATCGCGTGCGAATGAGGTGGCCAGATCCAAATAGTCCATGGGCCAGGAGATGGCCTCATCGGGACCCGGCGCATTCAGGCTGATGCGGATCAGGCCTGTGACCTCGTTCTGATTCACATGCAGAGCATCGAGGAATTTCTCAAGATAATCCTGGTCACTTGGAGCCTTCTTCTTCCACTGATTTTTCTTGGCGTCCCATTTGCGTTTGAACAGGTATCGCGACACGTCCTCGCGCTTGGCCATTTGAAGGGCGAGATCCGAAGACTTGAGCAGGGCCAGGGAGCGAACCCCCGTGGCGCCCCCCATTCCTGCGGGAAGGAGGTTCTCATAGGCGCTGAAAAGATTTGCCGCTTGGCTCTTAGGCGGATCCTCCAGTTGAATTTGCAGTGGAGCTCTCCAGACCTTGGGCACCACAAAGGTGAGCATGACGCCCACAAGCCCGCCGAGAATTCCCAGAATGAGCACGGGCTTGCGGACTCTCATGTAGAGTACGCGAAGGTCATCCCACTGAAACTCCGATTCGCTCAAGAAAACACCCCCGCTAATTAAACAGCCCAACCGATTGTGCAGCGGCTGCGGCCAATCCAATCTGATAGAGCACCTGACTCAGATCCATGGCGAATTCCATGGCATCGAAACGGTCCATGGTCTGGGGAACGACGATCACATCACCAGGCTGCAGATGATCTCGTTTGTGTGTAACCGAGCCATCAGCACGCACAACATAAGTAGCCTTGCCGTCCGCGAATCGTGTTTTACCACCGGCCTGGTTGATGTAGTTATTCGCATCCCAGTCGCTACGATACTTGAATGCCATGGGATTGTGCACCTGCCCCATAACCATCACGAATTCGTTTAGCTTGGGCACGTAGAGGTGGTCATCATGCTGCAGCAGCATGTCGAATTCCGAGCCGCGAAGCTTGGCCACATCGTCAAGTTTGATGACCAATCGGCCCATGGCCTGGGCCTCTCTCAGGGAGGACACCAAACCCTGACCGGCTTCCAAGGCCGCCTTCTTCTTGGCGATCTCCTGAGCGTCGCTGCCCGGATCGGCCACGCTTAAGCGAGCTAGGTCGCCTTCAAGTTGCTCGGCCATGCGCTGGAATTGCGCTTCTTGCACGTCGCGCACGCTGCTGCGAGTAAAGACGGCCGCTGGAAGATATGCGTCGGTCAAAAATCCGCCGAAGCGCTCGATGAGATCCGAAAGGCGCTCGCCCTCTTCAATGGGATAGGTTCCCGGGAAGGCCACCTCGCCGGTCACGCGCACACGTTCGGCGCTGCGCCAGTTGGACAGTCGCTGAATGAGCAGGTTGTCGTAAGGTTGCAGTTGGATGTCCTCGGCCAAGTCACCGGCCAGCGCA
>JACNKJ010000271.1 GCA_014382085.1 bacterium | reverse complement strand
ACCGCAAAGGGTTTTGAGTTCAGAGCCACGCTGCAATCTTGCAACATGGCATAGGTGTCGCGCGCGCTGTGTCCGGGCGCTAACACCAGATGGTCGCAGTGTAATTCCTCACCGGAATCAAGAAGCCCGGCGCAAACTCGACCATCCTGGACGATCAAGCCATCGAGGCGCGTAGAATAGCGAAGGGTCACGCCCAATTCGATCAGCTGTTTACGAAAGTGGATCAACACGGCGCGCAGGCGATCGGAACCCACATGAGGTTTGGCCTGCCACAATATTTCCTTTGGCGCACCGAAACGAACCAGCGTTTCGAGAACGTGGCGCATCCATGGATGGTTGAGCCGACTATTGAGCTTGCCGTCTGAAAAGGTGCCCGCTCCACCTTCGCCGAATTGGATATTGCTTTCCGGATCGAGTGAGCCGCCCTCCCAAAAACTCTTCACCTTGCGGATGCGATCTTCCACCGCTTGGCCACGCTCAATCATTTGAACTTCGACACCAGCCTCGGCGAGGTGCAGGGCGGCAAACAGCCCAGCTGGCCCCATGCCCACCACCAAGACCCGTGTTTTTCGCCCGAGTTTGTACTTGGGAAGTGAGGATAGGCTTTCCACCTGAATCAGGCCGGTTTTTTTCTGTTTGCCCAGGAGTGCGGCCTCGTCCCGGCAACTGAATTCTACCTCGTAGACGCGCAACACGTCGGGCTTCTTCCGCGCGTCGATGCCTCGGCGAACGATCTTGAAATCCGAAAGATCCTCGGTAGACAGACCCACGCGCTTGGCCACACGCGCTTGTAGAATCTGCTCGTCCTCGCCGAGTCGAAGGGGGATTTCGCGAATACGTAGGGTCATGATGAGATCAAGCTACGCAGGCTCCAGCTCCTTGTCCACGGGTATCCAGTCCTGACCCTGACCGATCGTGGAAGCCCGACATGCCGGAAAGATGATATACTGGTCCGGTTCACTTGTTTGTGGCATTATTGTGAGGTCGCGCTCGTCATCGGGTACGGGGTTTAGAATAGGGAGAACCATCCAATGAGCAGAATGCCCACGTTTCATCGCTTCAGCCAGAACCTCAATTTTGCGATTTACTGTCTACTTCTCGGTCTCTTGGGAATTGGAATTCTTGCCGCCGACTCCAGCGCCCAAGCTGCAATCGTCGACCGAGAGGCAGCCATAAGCTTGGTTACTCAGTCGCAGTTGGGTGGAAACATGGACGGAATCCGTCTTTTCGTCTTACCCGAGCAGCTATCCGCGAATGAACAGGTGACCACCTGGACCAGGGATGTCTTCACGACGTCGGCATCGGGATGGTTGATCTTCGTCGACCGCGTACCTGGTGCGAACTGGGAGCACCCCTGTTGGTACTTTTTCGTGGATGCCGACTCGGGCGAGCTTCAGCGCTTCGACGCTACGACTCCCCCAAACCGCCTAGCCGAATTGACAGAGATCACCCAGGGCCGCGATAACCCGGCGCCGGGACTCTCCGAAGCGAGCCTCGAGCGATTCAGTCAACGGCTTCGCAGCCTGCCCAAACCCGATCCCACACGTGGGCAGGCCTATGCCTTCATCATCAGCGGCGGAGCCAATCAGTCGAACAACCACATCCGTTATTGGAATGACTGCGCCTTCATCTACCGGGCCTTGGTGGAATACTACGGCTATGCCGACGATCACATTCGTGTCTGCATTTCCGATGGCACGAACCCGGCGGTGGACCGCTCCGACGGCACAAACTCTCCGGCGGATCTGGATGGCGACGGCGATGACGACATTGAATACCCCGCCACCTTCGACTACATCGACCAGGTCTTCGGTGAACTGGCAACCACGATGACGGCCGGCGACCAGCTCTTCCTCTTCACTACCGATCACGGCGGGCAGGAATCGGGTCAGGATTGCTATCTGAATCTTTGGAATTCAGAGACCTTGCGAGACGATCAGATGGCGGGTTTTGTAAACGCGCTCCCCTGCCAAACCATCACCTGCGCTTTTGAGCAGTGCTACAGCGGCGGGATGATCGACGACCTGGAAGGCGACGGGCGAGTCATCGCCACAGCCGCCCATTGGAGCGAACTTTCCTGGGCTATGCCCCCGGACTACATCTACGACACCTTCGTCTATCATTGGACCTGTGCGGTAAGCTGGCAGACTCCCGATGGCGTGCCGGTAGACGCCGACTCCAACGATGACGGAATCGTTTCCATGCACGAAGCTTTCCTCTATGCCGAAGCCAACGATTTCGACGATGAAACCCCCCAGTACAGCAGTACGCCCGCAGAACTGGGCGATAGGGTCAATCTTTTCGGCAACATGGATGGCGTCTATCTCGCCCTCGGCGAAATTCTCATCGACGATGACAACAGCGGCCAGTCGCAGGGGAATGGTGACGGAGTGATCGACTATGGCGAGACCATCGAGCTCACGATTTCCCTGGAAAACATGGGCCTCAGCGATGCGGAAAACGTTAGCGCCCTTCTAGCCTCGGAGTGCTCCTATCTTTCGATGGTCACGGGCTCCGGATACTACGGCAACATTCCCTCGGAAGGATCGGCGAGCAATGACCAGCCTTACTGTTTCACGGTTGGCAACGATGTGCCTAACGAAATGGCACTAGAGCTAGTTTTACAGCTTAGCGAAGCTCCGGATGAGATCTCGCTTCCCTTGTCTGCAGCGGCGCCATCCTATTCGGTTACGGTAAATGAAATCATCGATAGCGGCGGAGACGGCATGGCCAACCCGGGGGAGGATCTTTCCATCACTTTGCGCATTGAAAACACGGGAAGCAGTCAATCGCCCGGTCTTGATGCGGTACTTCAGGGCAGTATGTTTTTCCAGATCAATGGAATGCCCCATGCCGTGGCACCGATTCCCCATGGCGAGAGCGTATTGGTGCCAGGTTTTTCCGTGCACGTTCAAAGTGATTGTCCAGAAATCTACACAGGCCTGCTCACACTGGCGATGACGGGATCGAATTCATATCAAGCGTCGGCCGATGTTTTTCTCATGATCGGCCCATGGTTCGACAACGTTGAATCCGATCTTGGATGGACCCTTGGCCTGGATGGAGACAACGCCAGCACCGGCATTTGGGAGCAGGTAGATCCGATTGGAACTAGCTACAACTCCCAGCCTGTTCAGCCTGAGGATGATCATACGCTAAATCCGGGACACATCTGTTTCGTGACCGGAAACGGCACAGTTGGAGGTAGTGCAGGAGAAAACGACCTGGACGGAGGCAAGACAACGCTTCTCTCCCCCATATTCAACCTGGATGGCGCCACCAGCGCCACGATTTCATACTGGCGTTGGTACACCAACGACCTGGGTAACAACCCTGGTCAGGATTATTGGGATGTAGATGTATCCTCTGCCGGCATGAGTTGGGTGCATCTTGAGCACACGATGGAAAGTGACAATTCCTGGACGGAGCAAAGCTTCGACCTCAGCACCTTCATTCCATTTACCAATGAAGTTCGCTTTAGATTCGTTGCCTCAGACGAGGATCTGAATTCTCTGGTCGAAGCTGCGGTGGACGACATAGTCGTCACAATCGTTCGAGACACTTCAACCGGCATCGACGACCCAGTGGATGCAAAGTTCTTTAGCCTGCGCCTCGACCCCTGTGTTCCCAATCCAATGAAGCCATCGACGCTCATTTCCTTCGAGCTTCCAAACGCTACCCCCACCTCGTTAAAAATCTACGATGTAAGCGGGCGCTTGGTTCGAACCTTGGTGGATGAGCACATCTTGCTTGCGGGTCCGCAGACACGAACCTGGGACGGTCGAAACGCAAAGGGTATGCAAATGGCCTCGGGGATTTACTTCGTTCAATTGCGAACACCCAGGGCGGAAGTCACTCGCTCCGTAGCGCTCTTGCGTTGAGATTGAATGCCAGACCGCAGAAAAGAACTCGCATCGATGCGAGTTCTTTCTTTTTTAGCTATTCATAACTAAGCGCGTCGATGGGGTGCAGCCTCGAGGCTCGCACAGCCGGTAGAAACCCAAATCCGATCCCCACGGCCGAACAAAAAAGAAGCCCGATCACAGCCCATTGCAATGGAACCACATTCTCGAAGTCCGTGAACAAAGTCATCACATTACCGAGACCGAATCCCACCGCCACTCCGATGACGCCTCCTATATTGCACAGGATCACCGCTTCCAGTAGGAATTGAGACAGGATATCCCTCGGCTTTGCGCCTAACGCTTTACGGATACCGATCTCACGAGTGCGTTCAGTCACCGAGACAAGCATAATATTCATGATGCCGATACCAGCCACAACCAACGCAATGATTCCAATCACAAAGGCCGCCACTTTCACACCTTGACTCATGGTATTGAACTCGTTGATCAGACTTTGGCTACTGAAGAAGTGGAAGTTGTCTTCATCGTTCGCTTTTAGGCCGCGCTCACGGCGCAGTAACTGGCGAACCTGCTCTTGTGCATCGGCGGCCAATTCCGGTGTTTTAGCGCGCACGGTGATATTCACCGAGCGCATGAAATTGTCGTTTCCACGCAAGCCATAGAGCTTAAGATAGGTGCTGATGGGAATCAGAAAGTACTCGTCGAAGCCGCCGCCAAATGCGGATTTCTTTTCGTCGAAGATTCCGATCACGCGGAATTTATGACCATCGATTTTGAGGGTCTTTCCAATGGGATCAGTAAAGGGGAATAACCGTTGACCAATGGCGAAACCGATCACGGCTACTCGACTTCCCGCTTTGATATCCACGGGGGAAATGTTCCGACCAAACTCAATATAGTGGGTATTGTTGGCGGGATACTCAGGCGTTCCTCCACAAATAGTCACACTAGAATTAGTGGATTCACCTCGAAATTCGGCCGTATGACCGAAATCCCATAGCTCTGCTCCAACCAAATCGACGGTGCTCACCTGTTCACGAATCATATTCGCGTGTTCAACGGTAAGCGGCGGAAAGCGCATT
>JACNKJ010000270.1 GCA_014382085.1 bacterium | reverse complement strand
TACCCGACCAGGGCGCGCCCAAATCGGTGGCCAGCACCGCGCCCATGTCGATGAGCTGGGTCATGGTCGTGGGACCATCGATGCGAAAGAAGTCACCGTCGCTCCCGCCGGTACTTCCGTAGAGGAAATCGATGCCCGTGCCGGGATAGGTGAAGGTGGCGCCGCGTTCCCAGAATGGCAGGAAACGCAGGTCGCTTTCGCCTGTGCCCTCGCCGAAGTCCGCGTCCAAGTGCAGCAGCCAACTGTTCCAGCTCTCATAGCGGCCCTCGAGGCCCAGATAGAGATAGCTTTCGTCGGTGGTCATATAGAGGGTTTGCAATTCGTTGAGCAGGCTCCAGGTGGAATCATTGTCGGGATCATCCACGGCGATCTGGCAGTAACTCCACTCCTGATGGTCAATGTTTCCGTCGATGGTTACCTGTGTGGGCGGTCCGTAGAAAACGGGGAAGGCGTCGACGCCGGTGAGCACTAGGTTGGAAAGCCCGCTTTCGTCGAACCAGGCGTCGCCGTCGAGCAGAAGCGTGAGAGTGGCCGTGTTGAGCCCTTCGAGAATGCCAGCATCGCCGGGAGTTAAAATGAAGTCGATTCGATCGGCCCAGCCGCTGCCATCGATGTTGGTGGACAGCGAAAGGGTAAGCTCCGCTGTGCCGTCGCCGTCATCGTCGATGGAGACCTTGCTCGGATCCACCGCGTCCAGGGACACGTCTTGGTCAAGTTCCAAGCGAAGCTTGTCCAAACCTGGGAAGTACACCGCGCTGGCCAGTTCAGGCGCGAGCACGTCTTCCAAACTTTGGGCCAGGAGATCCAGCTCGGGAACCTGGCCGGAATTGGGCTCGCTCACCAATCCCGCGTAAAGCCAGAATTCGAAACGATGATCGCCGCTGAGTTCGTCGCCCTTCATAAGGCGTCCGCTAAATTCGCTCAGATGCGATGCGCCGCCGTCGCCCACGATGTAGCCGGCGAAGAGTCCCGTTTCGGGATTGCGATAACCCATGTAATCGCCCTGGGGATCCCAAACGCGCTGCAGAGTCGGATCCCAGATCAAGCTCACCAAACTTGGCGAGAAACCACTTTTGACGTAGGTCGGACCGTCACCCGCCGAATAAAGCACGCGAATGTAAGGCTCGTCGTCGCGCAGGATGAGAGTCTTTTCGAATTCGCCCAAGGATAGGGTGACCTGCACGGAGTCGACTGCAACCGCATCCACGTTGAATTCGAAGGGTAGACCCTGCTGATCGGGCACCACTTCGCTGAGGGCGGCGATGTGATTGCCGTCGTTGTAGTCGCCGGTGGTTCCGTACCAGTAGGCATTGTCCACGCCCACGGCCGTGTCCACCAGATCACCGTCTCGTACCGACATGTGCACGATGCGTCCGCCCTTGCTTTCCACGATGGCCATGATGCGCTGGTTGTGCAGCACCAGTTCGTCGTAACCGTCGCCGTCCACGTCTTCGATGTAAGCGTTCAATTCTGGCGTCGTCCACTCCCCCGCACCCCAATGCGCGGCGTCGGCGTAGTAGCGTCCGTTCTTGATATGCGCACTGTGGTGATGCTCCCATCCGCTGATGGGTCCGCCCATGCCGTCGTGCCAACCCGTTTCGTACATGTTGGTCATCATGGCGAACCAGCCGGCTTCGCTGATGGCATTGGCCGGCGCGTCCGTGAGTTCGCTATAGGTACTCGACCACATGCTTCCGTAATTCTGGCAACTGCCGCCCGATCCCGCGCAAAATCCGTTGCCGTTACCGCCGGTAATCCAGGGGATCCAGCTAGCCCAGTGGGGATACCATCCGTTGTTGCTGCCGCCGTATCCGCCGGTGCCGCCGATGCTCCAATAGGTGCCATGGGTGATGTTCATGGAACTCACGCCGGCGAAGTTGGAGTTGGCCACCGCGTCGCTTAGCTTCCAGGTGGATAACCATGCGCTTTCGTCGTAGCACTTCCCGACGAACCAGTCGTAGGTCTCCTTAGCCTGAGGCATAGAGTTTTGCCACTCACCGATTTCGCCGACCATTTCCCAGTCGTCCGCGTAGACGGCGATGCGAAAATCACCTACGCCACTGCCGGCTAAGCCCGTAAGTACGGATAGGGCCCCTGCGCCGTCGCCCGCGTGCAGGCGCCCGGTGAAGACGTTGTCGCGGGGAATCACCTTGAGTGAGCTGCCTGCGAGGGTGTGAATTTGGTGGCTGTCGTAGCCAATGCAGTGCACGTCGTCGTCGAGAATCACCGCTTGTACGCCGTGATCCAAAAAGTTGTCGGCGATGGCATCGATCACGCCCGCATCGGGATAGATCCCCGGCGAAAGCCAAACGCGCTCGGGCACCCAGGCTACGGTGGGAAAGTAACCGTAACGATCGAAGGTCATCTGAGTCTGAATGTTCACGGCCCAGTCATTCATGGAGTCTTCCACGAAGGGCATGATGTGCTGTGCGTAGGCGCTGGTAACCATGCCCGCCCAACCGGCGGTCACACCATCGGCCAGCCATTGGTTAAAATCCACCGGGTCTCCGTTAACGTGATCCCAGTGTGCGCTGGTCTGAAGAGGCCCTGACAGATGGAAATTGCCGGGGATCCCGGTGGCTTCATGGATTTCAAGAGTCTCATCGAAACCGCTGCCGGCTTCGTCATCCCAGCGACCATGGAAAACGTCGGTGTAGGTAAGACTCTGGTTGCCGTGATGCATGAGCGCGCAGTGTGCCAGGTAGTCGCGATCCGGTTCGCTGAGGAAACGGTCCACTTCACGGCCACCTTCATAGGCGATGGCCAGCACTCGAAGGGAAGCGCTTGGATTTTGAGAAAGTGAATGTTCGACGGGTAGGCGCCAGATGGCCGTGTCACGTTCTAAGCGAATGTCGGATTCGAGGATGCTAACTTGGCGAGTATCGCCGAGTAGGGCCACACGACCGCGAAGTGCGAGAAGATCTTCCGCGAAGATTTCCACGCCGCTCTGCCACACAAACCCTTCGGGAAGGCTTTCGCCATTGGGCCCCACTGAGCGACCGACTTCGGCATTGTCGAAAAGCAAAAGGAAGCGACCTTCATCGGGAAGAAGAATTTCGCCGGTGCCGGGGTTCATGGCCTGAACTAAGCTGAGGCGAAGTTCCGCGCCGCTTCCATCCGGTCGCAAATAGACCGACAAAATATCCAGGCCCGGGGAACTGGCATCCGCTGCCTGGTCCACACCCATCAGATGTTCTCGAGTCCACTCACCGCTATCCAGGGGATGCACGGCCAGGGCGATCGAGCTAAGAGATAGGATGAGGACAGCGAGGAAAGTCATTCTGAAGTACACAGTTGCCCCTTTTGCCGAGCGGTGTGGTTCCCGGATGATCGGCTAATTATAGCACAGGCCCGGGTCCTTCGAAACGGAGGATCCTGGGCCTTGTAGAGAGAATGAGGCCTTATTTCAACAATGTGAGTTTACGGGACTGGCTATGCCCACCCGCCGTGAGGCGATAGAGATAGACTCCAGAGGAAACGGAGTTTCCCGAATCGTCACGCCCCCACCACTGAGCCTCGTGAAGACCTGCATCTAAAGATTCCCCGGTCAATAGGCTTGCCACCCGACGACCTTGCATGTCGATTACTTCGAGATTCACCTTGGCAGATGTCGGCAAAGTGAATCGAATGGTTGTACTCGGATTGAAAGGATTGGGGACGCAAGGGAACAATGAGAAGCGATCGGGAATATCCGAAGGCGCGTCCGTGGTTTCTTCGGCAAGAACCGCAGGGCCTTCATTTCCTGAATCGTCTACCGTGCTGATTTTGTAGAATTCCGGCATGTGTTCTATATCAACCCAGTTCAAATTCGCCGTTGTGTGTAGAAGGTTGTCCTCTGATACTTCGAAGTTGGGAAACATACCTCCATAGATTCTGAAGTACTGAAAATCGGGCTCTTCGCTAACATCCCATGACAAGTAGTTGGATGCCTCGCTCGAGTACACCTGGAATCCGCCTGGTGGGCCAGGCGCTATGTTGTCCACAGAAAAGCCCCAAGAGGAATCGCTAATGAAGTTACCTTCATCCATGGCCGCGATGACGCGAAATTCCGCAAGCCCGTTACCGCCACTTGTGGAGTCGATCAAAGTAGGCACGATGTACTGGTAGATATCCTGGCCATAAGCCGCACCGGAAAGGACCGTAGTCCAGATTTCAGCGTCCTTCCGCTCAATGGAATAGAGTTCAGCGTTACGCGGACCGTTACTGTCGTAGCCGCTGCGTTTGAAAGTTAGATAAACCTGTAGCCCTTGGTCTTCTGGAACATCCTCGATGGAAAGTATTTGAGCCTCGGGCGCGAGGACCTCGATGGTTGCAAAGGCCGTGTCAGCATTGGCTGGGCCTGTTGCGATGAGCGTGATCTCGAATTCTCCCGCTTCGAGGTATATGTGGGCCGGATGTTCATCTTCGCTTGTGCTCTCGTCTCCGAAGTTCCAGAGATAGCTGCTGATTGTACCCATAGAAGTATTGGTAAACTGTATGTTCGCAGGGACCACTCCGATGTCGGGGCTTGCATCGAAACTGGCGATCACTATCTCGGGATCAAGGATGTTTATGTAATCGAACTTAACTTCTTCGTCACTGCCATAGCTGCCAGACACCATCAATGAAACTGAGTAAGTACCAGGTTCAGAATAATCGTAGTTCGGGTTGGCTTCCGATGAAGTTCCGATGCCGTCTCCGAAATCCCAACTGTAAGCATCGATCACTCCTGAAGATCGATCTTCAAACTGAACGAACCCAAAGCCCGTGAGCGGATCGGCCGTGAAATCCGCGATGGGCGGATACTCCGCAGGTAGCAACTCGATGAGGTCGGGGAACTCCACGTAGTCACTTCCGCCTGGCCCCTCTACGTAAAGACTCACGGTGTAGATGATGGGCGCATCGGTGGAGTATGTGTGAACCGGGTCGAAGCGGCTGCTCGTGCTGTCGTCGCCGAAATCCCAGAGCCAGGTAA
>JACNKJ010000269.1 GCA_014382085.1 bacterium | reverse complement strand
TGCTGGCCATCCTCGGCCTCGCTGCGATGCTATTCGCGCTGCCTCGGCCGCAGATCGGTAGCGAATTGACCGAGGTGAAACGCCGCGGCCTGGATGTGATCATCGCCCTGGACACCAGCCGCAGTATGTTGGCCGAGGATCTGCGTCCCAATCGACTGGATGCGGCCAAGAGGGAAATCGAAGACCTCTTCGGTCTGCTTCGCGGAAATCGCCTGGGCCTGGTCAGCTTCGCCGGCGAAAGTTTCGCCAACATGCCGCTGACCCTCGACGCTTCGGCCGCCGCGCTCTTCCTCGACGGTATCAGCGTCAATAGTATTCCCGTGCCGGGCACGAATCTGGAAAAAGCCATTCGCCGTTCCCTGGCGGCCTTCCGTAGCGAAGAGCGACGATTCAAGGTTCTCGTCATGGTTACCGACGGCGAAAGTCACGAGGGCAACGCCATCGATGCGGCCAAGGAAGCCGCCGAGAATGGAGTGGTGATCTTCACCATTGGTGTGGGCACGCCCGAGGGTCACACGGTGCCTCTGCGTGACGAGCTAACCGGCGCGCTCAAGGAAAACCTGCGCGACCGGGAAGGCCGCCCGGTCTTCAGTCGCCTGGATCGCAACACCCTGCAGCAGGTAGCGGCCATCACCGGCGGCGCCTATTACGAAAGTAGCGGCGCCACACTCGATCTGGATCACCTCAAAGAAACCATCTCCAATATGGAGACGCGCGAACTCTCGGGACGGGAGGCGCGCAAACCCATCGAACGCTTCCAGTGGTTCGTGGCTCTCGCCTTGGCGGCTCTGCTCTTCGAAGCGGCTCTACCCGAGCGGCGAGGAAAGGAGGCGGTATGGACCGGACGCTTCTAATTCTCACGGCCCTGCTTTTTGCCGCCACGGCAATCGCCGAAGAAAAGTCGCCACGGGTGCCACTGTCCACAGCCAGGGCCAATGCCGAGGGCAACAAAAAATTGGAAGAAGGGCTCTACGAGGATGCGGCCGCGCTCTTTCGCGGCGAAGCATTGCGAATGCCGGAAAATGGTATCCTACAGCGCAACCTCGCCGGTGCTCTTGCTCGAGCAGGGTTGGGCGAGGAAGCCTTGGCCTCTTACGGACAGGCTTTGCGTTTCGCGGAGGGTCGCAAGGAGCAAGCAAAAGTCTATTATGACTTGGCCAACACTCTGACTCTGGGCGGAGAATTCGAGGCGGCCCTGGATCAATACACACGTGCTTTGATGCTCACGCCCGAAGACATGGACATCAAACACAACATGGAATTTCTGCAGCGAATGATGCAGGAGCAAGAGCAGCAGCAGGAGCAACAAGAGCAAAGCGAGAACTCGGACGAGAACCAGGAACAAAAAGAGAACGAGAACCAGAACGAGAACTCGGACCAAAACCAGAATCAGCAACAAGACCAAGAGCAGCAGCAACAGGATCAGTCGCAACAAGGCGAACAGGAAGAACAGGAACAGCCACAGCCCCAGTCCAGCGAAGAAGAGCAAACCATGAGTGAGGAAGACGCCCAACGCCTTCTCGATGCCATGATGGAAGAGGAGCGCGAATTCCAGGAAATGCGCGCGCGCCAGGAGATCGAGGAGAAGGACAACGTGGAGAAGGATTGGTAGCCATGACTCTGCGCATCGCCATGATCACGCTCATGCTCTTCGCAGCCACCGGCCTGACCGCCGACGTAAAGGTGAGCGTCGAGGTGGACAGCCGGCGTGTGGTGGCGGGCGAATCCTTCACGCTCACCGTGCGCGTGGTAGGCCCCCTCCGCGGAATCCAGGCGCCCGAGTTTCCCGAACTCAGCGACTTCTTCATGGTGGGCACCTCCAGTTCGAGCAATTTCAGTTTCGTCAATGGACGCACACACAACGAGAAAATCTTCCACTACAACCTCATCGCGGACCGTGAAGGAGAGTTCAACATTCCCGCCATTCCTGTAACGGTCAAGGGCGAGGTCTACGAAACCGAACCCATGGTTCTGACGGTGCACCCGGGAGTCGGCGCTACCAGCGCCACTCCTCCATCGGGCGGGCCCGCTCCCGCGCCGGACCAGGGTTCCAGTGCGGGCGACAGTTCGGGACAAGTTTACATTCGCAGCTGGACCGACGGCGAAAAGATCTACGTGGGCGAGCAGCTCACGCATCATTTCGCCCTCTATCGCGATGCACGCGTGAGGTTCCGCGGCAATCCTCAATACGAAGCCCCTGAGACGCCGGGCTTCTGGACCGAATCATTGGGCGACGAAATCAGCGGCTTCCAGAAAATCGACGGCCGTGACTTCGCAGTGACCGAGCTTCGCAGCGCCCTTTTCCCTCATGAGCCGGGGAATCTCGAAGTGGGCGCGGCCTCGCTTCGCGTGACCCTCTACGACCCCTATCGTGACGATTTCTTCAACTTCACGCGCGGCAAGGACAAGATCCTGCGCACCCAGGCCATTGAAATAGAAGTCTTGCCCCTACCCGAGGCTGGGAGGCCCGCCGGCTTCGGAGGAACGGTTGCTCGCGATCTCAATCTGAAGGCGCGTCTGGATCCCGGTCCCTACGAGGCCGGCCAGCCGGTTACCCTTACCGTGACCTTGTCGGGCTACGGCAATCCCCGCACCTTCGCCATGCCCGAACTTCAAATCGGCGAGAACTTCCGCGACTACGATTCCGATTTGCAAAGTCGCGTTTCCGTAAATGAAAACCGCATCCACGTGCGCAAGGAATTCACATGGGTCCTCGTGCCCCAGCACGAAGGGGAATTGGAAATCCCGGCCCTGGAGTATCCCTGGTTCGATCCGGTGGAAGGTCGATATCGCGTGGCGCGAAGCGGTGCTCTTCCCATGAATGTCGCACCGTCCCAGGCGACCGAAACCGAGCCCGTGGTATTCACCGACGTGAAGCAAGGTGTGGAAACCCTGGCTAAAAGTATTCATCACCTCAAGACTGAGCCCCTGCTTGCCGGCGACGGGAATCGTTTCCCTCGTTCGGCCTCCTTTTGGACGGCACTCGCCCTGCCCTGGCCCATCCTAGCGGGCGCATACTTCTGGCGTCGGCGGCGCGACTCCATCGCCGCCGACAGCCACGCCCATCGTGCGCGAGGCGCGGGTAAAGCGGCCCGGCGACATCTGAAGGAAGCATCGGCATCTTTGGGCGCGGGAGATTTCGAATCGTTCTGCGACGCCCTGGCCCGCGGACTTCGCGGATACCTGGGCGATCGTCTCGGCGCGTCCGCTGCAGGGCTCAGCGATGAAGACATCGACCAGCGCTTGGCCGGCGGAGGTGTAGGCGGAGAATTGCGCGAAAGTGTTCGCGGCTTGCTCAGCGAGTGCGACTTTGCGCGCTTCGCACCCGGCGCGAAAGATCAGGCGCGCATGCAGGAGTTGCTTGAGAGCGCTGAAGACGTCATTGGTGAATTGGACAAGGTGAAGGGATCCAAACGCGGGTCCATCATTGCGGGAAGCGCGCTTCTGCTTTCGTTCCTGCTCATGCCTTCGCTTGGCTTCGCGCAGCAGGGCATTGAACCTGTGATGGCCGATGCCGCCCGCTACTATGAAGAAGGTGATTTCGATACCGCGGCACGGCACTGGGAAACCCTGGCGGATACGGGTCTGGAAGACAGTCGTCTTTGGTACAACCTCGGCGGCGCCTATTTCCAGCAGAATAAAATCGGCCCATCCATTCTGGCCTACAAACGCGCTCTTCGCCTTGCACCTCGCGACAAAGAAATAAGAGAGAACCTGGAGATCGCCCGGGCGCGCAGGCAAGAGTCGCTGGACATGGAAAACCGCGGCGGTATGGCGCGTATCTGGTCATGGACTCGCCGCACCCTGTCTCCGGGCGAGATGGCCGTTATGGGTTTGGTGGTGCTTTGGCTGGCGGCCATCATGACGCTGCTCGGCATCTTACGCCGCCTTGCCTGGATCCGCTTGCGAGGTCCCCTATTCGCTTCCCTGTTGCTGCTGGTTTTCCTAAGCATCGGTGCTTGGCGCGCCGAGTGGGAAGATTGGAGCGGTCGGGAAGGTGTGCTCATGTCCCCCGTCGTATCAGCCCAATCGGGTCCCGGCGGCGATTACATCGCGCTCTTCGAGCTTCATGAAGGTGCGGAGCTGAGGCTGCTCGAACGAAGAGGCGACTGGTTGCGCATCAGCCTGGGCGCGGACCTGGAAGGCTGGGTTCCGGCCGAAAACGTAGAGCGACTATGATCTCGCCAGAAGATGTCTTGTCTCGTGGATGAAACAAGATATCTCAGCAGTGCCTTAAGAATGACCTCGGATCAATACTCAAAACTCCAGACATGGCCAATCTGAATGATCCATGATGGAGCTCCCAACTCAGCCCACTCATCATGCCAGGAGTCTCCCAATCCGTAGGGGTCGCTCCCCGTGTAGACGGACAATCCTCGCTCATCAGAGAGTCTGTACTCAAAAGAAATCTGGGTGTTGCCATGGTGGACCCCGAGCATCATGTAGGTATTCACAGGATACTCACAGGTCAGGCTCCAGTCAGAGCAATATAGGCAGTCTAAGGCGTCACCAGTTCTCCCACTACCGACGAAGTTTCGCCAGATGCAGCCCAGAAAGAACCGCTCCTTCTTTACTCCCCTCGGCGTGTCGACTTTGTGGCTATAGACAAGTCGGGGGCCGAGTCCGTAGGAAAAGAAAGTACCTCGATTTGGCATGAGGCCATAGGACTCGAGTTCATCGTAAGGAGAATTCGTTTTGAACTCGATCAACGAGAAAACCCCCGCTATCTCAAACCCTGGAAAAGGCGACCAGGCAAAGCCCCAACTCATACCGATGGGAATTGATACACTCCAATCAAAGCTAACTTCGCCTATTGCTTTTTCAGTGACGGTGGTAATGGCAACAGCATTGCCAAGGCCAAGGGTATTGAATGCGACCCCTAATACTATTAGTTTGACCAGTCTCAACCTGCACCCCTTCTTCTAGCTGCTAGATCGAGCTTTTTCATCTCCATCTAA
>JACNKJ010000268.1 GCA_014382085.1 bacterium | reverse complement strand
GAGTCGGCGGTAAGGCCCATCGGCAAGCGTTGAAGGTGCTGACCACATTGCATCCCTTGCCCTTTCCGGTAGTCTTTCCGGAGGTGTTTCTACGTGAGCGGGCGGGATTTGATGTGCTGTTGGGGAATCCGCCGTGGGCGAAGGCCCGCCTTGAGGAGTTGAAATTCTGGGGCCGCCACAAGCCAGGAATCAGAGGTTTGAGTACTACGGCTAGAAATGAAGCTGTAGCTGAACTAGTGAGATCTCGGCCCGATCTTGTTCGAATCCTAGAGCGCGAAAAAGCACTCCTTGAAGGCATTCGTCATGCAGTTCGTCATATGCCAGGCATGAACACAGGACACCCCGACTATTTTCGTGCATTCTTGCAGCGGTATATTCAGTTGATTTATGAGAATGGTGGTCAGTTGGGTATAGTACTGCCGGGCGACGCGTTCAAGATCCGCGGGGCAACAAAGCTCCGGGGATTGATGGCTAAAAAATTCGGTACTGCACGAATCCAACTCCTTACGAACAAATCATGGTGGGTGTTTGACGAAGTGGATGGCAGGAAATTAATTGCTTTACTCTCCGCTAGATCATCACATGATAGCCATTGTTTATACGCCTTCCCGCCAGAGTTTCACTCAATGGAATCATGGGTCAAGGACGCACCTGCGGAAGGGATGTCTGTATACGACGACTGGCTCACGGACTACAGTTCAAACCGTGTTGTGCCAACAATGCCGTCGGGCACAAATTGCTTCGAAACCTCACGGGTACTTAGTGTCTTCATGAGACATGAACCCCTTAGGTCGCACAAAACCTTCAAACTTGTTCGAGTCTATGCGGACTTTGAAACGAAACGAGATAACAGATATTGGAAAGACCATGGTGGAGATGCCGACTGGCCGGTTTACAAAGGTAGTAGCTTTGATATTTGGGCACCGGAAACCGGCAGGAATTTCGCGTGGTGTGATGGGAATAATATTCTGGTCAAGGCCCAAGAACGACGGCTTCGTTCCGCAACATACTCTAGGTTCCCCAGAGATTGGCTCGCCGATATTCAAACACACCCTGTATTGGCACCACGAATTGCATTTCGTGATGTCACCAATCGCACTAACACCAGGACCTTTGTTACAGCGCTGATACCCGGTAATAGAGTCCTAACGCAAGCCGCGCCTTGGGTCCTTTTTCTAAATCCATATGAAAAGTCCAGACACGAGGCGGCTCTCTTGGGGATACTATCCTCCATTCCATTGGATTGGTGGGTTCGGAGATTTGTGGAAGGCCATGTAGACGAGGAGGCGTTTATGTCTCTTAGGATTCCAGAGTTCAATCCTCAACAGAGGGTTTGGCACCGCACCATCCATCTCGCTGGCCGCCTCGCCAGCCCCGATAACCGCTTCGCCGGCTGGGCCAAAGAGGTCGGCGTGACGCACGGCCCCCTCGACGCCGACGAGAAGCAGGAGATGATCCACGAGCTCGACGCGGTCGTCGCCTGCCTCTACGGCCTGAATCAGAAGCACCTGATCCACATCTTCGAGACCTTCCACGAGGGCTGGGACTACCACGCTCGTCTCGACGCCACGCTCGGGCATTTCCGCGCGTGGAAGAAGAGGGCGAAGTCATGAGACTCTCCGACCTCGACATCCTCATCAGCGAAGGCGAAGGAACCACCCGGGAGTACAGGCAGTCCTTCTCCTCCTCCTTCGCCCGCGACCCCGCCGCCTTGGCCAACACCGCCGGCGGGCGGATCCTGCTCGGCGTGACCGACGACGGTACGATCAAGGGGATCAAAGACAGCAACGAACTGCGGGCCCGCATCCAGGACATCGCCCGCAACTGCGATTCGCCGGTCGAGGTGCTGGTCGAACGGGTGGGAGAGGTCACTGCGGTCACCGTACGCGAGAGCGATGCCAAGCCGGTGCAGTGCCGGGACGGGTTCTTCTGGCGCCAGGGGGCCGTCACCCAGAAGCTCTCTCGCGACGAGATCCGGGAGTTCTTTCGGGCCGAAGGTGCCATCCGCTTCGACCTCTCGCCGTGTCCGGACTTCCGGTACTCCGAGGACTTCGACGAAGAGAAGTACCTGCGGTGGCTGCATCTGAGCGGTATCAGCGGGCGTCCCCGCACCGAGGACGTGCTTATCAACATCGAGGCCGCCGAACCAGCCGCTGGAAAACTCCTCTTTCGCAACGCGGGCGTGCTCTTCTTTGCGAAGGACGTGCGTCACTTCTTCAATCAGGGATACATCACCTGCCTTCTGGCCAAGGGCAGCGACAAGGCGCATGTGCTCGATCGCAAGGACTTCGACGGCGGCATCGTCGCCGACATCGAGGATGCTATGCGCTTCGTCGAGCGCAACACCCGGACCGCCTGGCGGATCGAGGCCCTCCAGCGTGAGAATATCCCCGAGTACCCCATGCAAGCCGTGCGGGAGGCGATCACCAACGCGGTGATGCACCGCGACTGGTTCATGGACGGGGCCAACGTCTTCGTCGAGCTCTATACGGATCGGATCGAGGTATCGAGCCCCGGCGGTCTGCCCAAAGGGATGCAGCTGGCGGACCTCGGCCGCAAGAGTATCCGCCGCAACGCCCTGATCGCCGACCTGCTCCATCGCATCGAGTTCATCGAGAAAGCGGGCACCGGAATCCGGCGCATGCGCGGCGAAGCCCGCGAGCAGGGGTGCCCTGAGCCTGAATTCGAAGAGGCCGGGTTCTTCACGACGGTCTTCCGACCGAACCCGGTGGTTCGGGCCGAGGCGGTGGCCCAGGAAGCGCAGGAAGCCGGAATTCCGGAAGTCACCCCGGAAGTCACCCCGGAAGTCACCCCGGAAGTCCGCATACTGAAGGCCCTGGAAGGGGAGATGAGCCGGCAAGCCCTGCAAGCTGCTCTGGATTTGAAGGACGCCGAACACTTCCGCAAGGCCTACTTGCTTCCGGTTCTCGAACGTGGCCTAGTAGAAATGACCATCCCGGATAAACCCACCAGTCGCTTGCAGCGCTACCGCCTGACCGCCGCCGGCCGCAAGGTCTTGCAAAAGACAGAGGAGTCCTAGATGACCGAGACCCCGGGCCGACCCCGTTTCATCGACAATCGCGATGGCAACACCTTTGCCCGGTCCATCCGCGGCCACCTCGAGACACTGCGCAAATCCGGCGAGTCACCTGAAGAACTCTGCATCGCCACCGGATACTTCAACGCGGCCGGCTGGCTCCAGATCGCAGAAGAGACCGAGTGCCTCGGCAAGGTGCGTCTGCTCCTGGGCGCCGAGCCCACCCCCGGCGCCGAGATGACGCCCCGCCGCCCCGGCGATCCGCGAGAGCCTGAACGAACCCGCAAACAGGTCCACGTAACTCTGGACAACCAAGTCAAGGGATTGAAGACCGAGCGCGATAAGGGTTTCGACTTCCACCCCGACGGTCTGGGCCACCTGAAACGACTGCTCGACTTCTTTCGCTCCGAGCGCGTGGAAGTGCGTCGCTACCATGAGCGCTTTTTCCACGCCAAGGCTTGGCTCCTGCGCGGACAGAAACGCGGCGTCCTGGCCGGGTCCTCCAATCTGACATTTGCCGGGATGACGCGCAATCTGGAGCTCAACCTCGGCCATTACGAGGACCCACTGCTTGAACAAGTGGAAAAGTGGTACGACGAGGTCTGGGCAGAGGCGGTCCCCTTCGACTTGGCTGAACTCTACGAGGAGCTTTTCCGCGAGTTCCCCCCTTGGTTGATCTACTTGCGCGTACTCTGGGAGCTCTACGGTGACGAGGTCATGGCAGAGGAGGAGGAGAGTGGCCATCTCACCCTGACCCGCTTCCAGAAGCACGGCGTCTGGCGGGCATGGCGAGTACTGGAGGAACTCGGGGGTGTGGTGGTGGCCGACGGCGTGGGTCTGGGCAAGACCTTCGTCGCAGGCGGGCTGATGGAAATCTACCGCGACCGGCGGCAGAGGATCCTGCTGATCCGGCCGGCCGCTCTGAAGGGTACCTGGGACAAGTTCCTCAGCGACAATCTCCTGGGGGATGTCGAGTCCGTCAGCTACGAGAAACTGGCCGGGGACGTCCAGTTCGAGGGCCGGAAGCACCACCTGAAACGGCCCATCGACGAGTATCAACTGGTGGTCATCGACGAGGCCCACAACTATCGCAATCCCGACGCACCCACACGGGCGGGCGTCCTGCGTCAATTCCTGCGCGGCCGCAGGCGGGAACTGGTGATGCTTACCGCCACCCCGGTCAACAACAGCCTCTACGATCTCTACCACCTGATTTCCTACTTCCTGAAACAGGATTCCCGGTTGATCAGGAAAGGGGTTCCGTCCATCAAGGGTCTCTTCGACGAGGCCAACCGGATCGACCCGGGCGATCTCCATCCCGATCTGCTCTACCCCCTAGTGGACGCGACCACGGTCAAGCGCACACGGCAGTTCATCAAGAAACATTACCGGAACGACCGGATCCCCGGACCGGACGGAGAGTACGTGCCGATCACTTTTCCCAAACCGGTGACCAGGACAGTGCGCTACAACCTGGACGAGGTCCTGCCCGGGTTCTTCGCGCAGTTCGCCGAGGCTTTGATGCCGGAGGAGGGCGATCCGCGCTTGACCATGGCCCGCTACCAGGTCGAACGCTATCTGCTGGAACCTGATGAGGAGAACGGCCGGGAAACCGCCCTGGTGGGATTGCTGCGCTCGGGCCTGCTCAAACGTTTTGAGTCCTCCGCCCACGCCTTCGGCAACACCTGCCGCAAGATGGCCGACCAGCACCGCCATTTCCTGGGGGCCCTCGACGCGGGCATGGTGATCCGGAAGGACTTCTTCAAGGAGTGCGGAACGGCAGAGGACATGGACGAAGACGAGTTCCAGGAGCTTCTCGAAAGAAGCGAACACACCGAATCCCGCGATCTCTACCACGTTGACCGGCTCCGCCGGGATGTCGCGAACGATCTGGCCTTGCTTGCCGAGTTCGCCGAAGAGGCAGGGAAAGTACGGCCGG
>JACNKJ010000266.1 GCA_014382085.1 bacterium | reverse complement strand
GCGTTTGGCTACGGACCAGAAGGTTGGGGGTTCGAATCCTCCTGGGCGTACCGTTAGTGCGAATGAAGACAAGGGCTTGCCGAGAGGCAGGCCCTTTGTCGTGTCCATTCACATTCCACGATATCAATTCCCTACAACCTGCTAGTACTTCACGCTGCACCCGTATGGCTTGGTCTCGGCAATCTTCACATCATTATCCTGCAGCAAGTTGTGCAGTGCGGCCAGCAGATGGTTCGTTTTCCCGAGGGTTGCGACCGAAGAGTTGTCGTCGATGGCGCCATTGTAGGCTACGGTTCCGTCGGGAGTAATGACAAACATATGCGGCGTGGTTTTCGCACCGTAGCTGAGCCCTACCTCGCCGGTCGGATCCAGCAGAACCGGGAAGGGCATCTCGAAGTCCTTGACCGCTTTCTGATTGCGCTCGAGGCCGTATCCCTGCTTGCCCTTGGCGCTCGAGTTGATTGCCAACCAAACCACATCCTGCTCTTTCACCTTGGCGTAGGCCTCATTCATGGTCTTGTTTTTCTTGTGGTGCTTGACGATGAAAGGGCAATCGGGATTGAACCACTCCAAAACCACGATCTTGCCGTCTTGCAGATAGCTATCTAGCTGATGTTCATTTCCGACGGTATCGGTCAATGTGAAATCTGGGGCCTCTTCTCCGGGTAGAACACCGGCCAGGGCGGGCATCGACAGAGCGCAAAACAAAAGCGTGAAACTCAGGAATTTCAAGATCATCCTCCGTAGGGAATGTCGACGGTCCAGTTATCGAAACTGCCGTCGGGTTTTGTTAGCTGCAGAACTCCCCGGAGGGAAGTAGAAATGTCCGATCCGGGACGCACGCGCAAGGTCAGAGTGTCCCCTTCTCGAGCCCCGTCGACGATGGCATCAACGAGACGGATGCAATCGGTGGCCGGATGGAATTCCATCAGCTCAGTATCCCTTACAAGGAGGGTGACTGTCGATTCGGTCCAGGCGAACTCCAAACGTCCCTCGGGTACCGGGTGAGGTAATGCACGCCAAGCCTTAGCCTGCTTTTCCAAATCGACATGCGAAGGCTTGGACCGGGAGAATACGATCTCCGCTTGAGTAAATCCAGGTACGCAAATATCACGGCAGACAAGCCAGTCCCACCGTGCCGAAAGAGTGACATCTCCATCGGCGAAGGAATTGGGCGGCACCTGGATCTCCTGCAGAAGCGTCACCGATTCGAAGTAAACATGATCGAGAATTCCACCTTTCATGACGTGGCGCTCACCCATCGGCCATTGTAGGGGCCCTGCTGACCAACCTTCGGGCCACTGCAAGGTCAGTGCGGGGGGAAAGCCCGAATCGTTGAGTCGGTCGGAATAGAGGTGCCAATCCTCGGGCGGGCTCAGATGCCATAGGACCAAGAATGTTTCATCGAGCTGATTGATGGTCGTGGCAGCAACAGGAACATGCGGAACTTCGTAAGGCATATCAACCTGTGCCGCGGCAAGACCGGCAGCCAACAGGACAGTAAACAGAACAGCTAGGAATCCTGTTCTTGTTTTCATGGCTTGTTCCTTCGGAAGGTGGGGGCTTGGATTACCCGAGCAGTAAATCGACAACATGATCTTGCGTGACTCGATCCTGTCTTTCGTCTCCGAGGTTAGCATGTAGATTCCAGACTGAACAGCGCGTCAGACGAATCCAAACAAAAGGGGGAATACCACCACCACGAAGAGGGCCCAAACAGCATAAACGGGCAGATAGGATGTCTGCCATCGCTCAAGTGCGCTGAAGGGCTTTTGGCCACGCATGAAGCCGAAATAGAGCCAAGCCGACCATCCTAGATTGACAAGTAGAATCAAGTTCTCACCCAGCGCCGCGCTGCGGTTCGGTGTAAACCCGAAGTCCGATATGCGAGTGGCGATGGCGGCCAGGGCGATCACATCCACAACGAGTGCGCTCACGACGAGTATGAGTTGAAGCGTATCGAATAAGCCGGGTCTTGCCTGGGGATCTCTCGCGGAAATGGAATAGAGCAGGAGGCCGAGGACGACCACAAGCAAGAGATCGAATCCGATGAGAACTTCTCGCTCGAAGCCGATTCCGCGGCCCGTCCAGATCATGGTGGCTAGAAAGGCCACAAGCACCAGCGTAAACAAGGGTGTGAAGATGCGGGTAAGCACGGGCGCCATGTTTTCGATGACCCCCTTCTTCACTTCCACGAGCCAGGCACCCACAATTACGGCACCCATGGCGCCGCAGGGCAGGAGCCATTGCGTAATGAAGGATTCCGCTTTGAGGCCGATGGCCTGGAAGAGTCCTATCGTGAGCATCGAAAGGACTCCACCGCCGAGTGCCATCAAAACGTAGTAGATGAAAAGTTCGCCCGTGAAACGGATGAAGTTCATGCGCTCATCGGAGTCGCGCCAACGAAGTCCGATATAGGCCATGCCCACAACCAGCCATAGGGCGATGGGAAGATGGATGGCTGACAGGAAGAATGTGTGCCCCTGCCGCAGGAATGGATAGAGGTTCACCACCATTGCCGTTGCCGCGAAGGGAATCAGTAGGCGAGTGAAGCCTGCCACACCGAGATTCCGCTTCCAGGATAGGTAGCCAATCAAGACCGGCAGGAAAAAGAAGCTGATGTTTCGAATGTAGAATGCTTCTGAGGCTTGATCTTCAAATCGGATTCCGAAGAGCTCCGGTAGCTTGATGGCCAGGCCGGCCACCAAGGCCAAAACCAATACGAATAGCGTTTCGTTTCGCCGCGGATTCTCATCGGATTCGTCGGCTCCAAGCACTAGCTGCCGCCAAAGGCGATCGGAATGCTCCCGCGCAAACTCGCGGGAAAGGGCGTTCAGATTGCCGATCCGCTTCACAGAAACCAGGAAGGCCTCGTCGGCATCCAGGCCCGAATCGATGAGTCCTTCGATCTGGTCCCTCAAATGTCCCTCGAGTTCCTCCACATCACGGTCTTCGATTGCTTTGCCGCGAGCGACAAAGCTTCGCCACTCGGCAATCTGCTGCTTGAGAACTTCAGGGTCCTGGGGCATTGGATCATCATCCTTGGGATAGTGGGTTGACCAAAGCGGGGGGAGACCAAATGCTTCGCAGCGCGTCGTCAACGGCCTGCCATTGTCTGCGTTCCACGTCGAGTTGCTCGCCCCCCTGGGGCGTGATCCGATAGTATTTCCGGCGTCGTCCGGTTTCGGATTTTTGCCAGTACCCCGCGATGTAGCCAAGTCGTTCGAGCCGATGCAGCACCGGATAGAGCATGCCATCGCTCCACTCCATGCGTCCGCCCGAGAGTTCACTAACTCGTTTCAATATGGAATAGCCGTAGCTGTCTTCCTCGGAGAGGATGGCTAAAACAAGTGGAGTGGCCGAGGCCGCGACGAGATCTTTGTTAATATTCATACCTTGTAGCATTATACATAGGGCTGCAAGGTATGACAAGAGGATTATCTCTGTGATGGTCCCTGCGATTTCCTTCCCTTGATGTCTGAATTGGACCCCCGAAACCTAAAGCCCAAGCGCCCGTAAGCCCTTTCAATTCGGTGCATTCTCCCAAGCCCTGGAAAATCATGAATTTGGAGGCTAGAGGCCATGAAGAAGAAAGCCTTGTGGATCGGCGGATTCATCGTGTTGGCAGCTGGGGCGACCGGCGTGATGGCGCTTCGAGGCGGTGGCGAAAAGCTACTGAGCGTCGAAACGGCCAAGGTCGAGCGGAGGGAGATCATCCAGAAGGTTAGCGCCACGGGAATGATCCAACCGAAAACTCAGGTGAAGGTCAGTGCCGACGTGAGCGCCAAGATCACCAAGCTTGCGGTGCTCGAAGGGCAGTGGGTGGAGAAGGGGCATTTCCTTGCCGAGCTTGATCGAGAGCGTTATCTGGCGGCGGTGGAAAGCGCCGAGGCCTATGTGCGCTCGGCCGAGGCCAACGCCAGTTTGGTGCGGCAGAATCTGAATCGCACTGAGAAAAACTACACGCGCACTCGTGAGCTTTTGAATCTCGGCATTAGATCGGATGCCGAATACGAGGTGGCCGAAGCCGCATACCAGGTCGAGCAGGCTCGCTTGGAGTCCGCGGCCAGCCAGGTGGAGCAGGCGAAAGCCCAATTAAAACAAGCTCGCGACGATCTTTCTAAAACAACCATCTTCGCACCCATGGCGGGCACCATTAGCGCCCTGAACAAGGAGCAAGGGGAAATCGCCATCGGTTCGCAGTTTCAGGAAGACGTCATCCTGGTCATCGCCGATCTCTCCGAAATGGAAGCCCAGGTCAACGTCGATGAGAACGACATTATCGCCATCGCGATTGGGCAGTCCGCGGAAATCGAGGTCGACGCCCTGCTGGACCAGGTGCTGGTAGGAGTCGTTCAGGAAATCGCCAGCAGCGCCAACAATTTGGATGGAGGTGGAGGTACCCGAAAGACGGAATTTGAAATCAAGATCGGTATTCACGATCCTCCAACAACGCTTCGTCCTGGAATGACCGCGGGAACCGAAGTGGCCACTCACAGCAACAGTAGTGCGCTTAGTGTGCCTATCCAAAGTGTGGCCGTGCGAACTCTCGATCAGCTAACCCTCCCCGATGAATCTCTCGAAGACACCGAAGCCCGCTACGAAGCCGACCGGGATGGATTCGTGGAGATCGTCTTTTGCATTGAAGAAGGTTCTGCGGTCGCCCGCCAAGTTGTGACCGGCATACAGAGCGATGAGTACATAGAAATCTTGTCCGGGGTGGCGGAGGACGAAGAAATTGTCATCGGAAGCTATAGGGCCATCTCAAAGGAGCTTGAAAACGGCATGGCGGTCAACATTAGCACAGGCGACGATGATGGACCGGCGGAGGGCGCCTCTCGATGAAACCCCCCGCGCTCCACCCTCTGCTGGGGGCGGTCCAGATCGCCCTCCGCGCAATAACCCCCCATAAGAACCCCGGTGCACTCCCGACAATGGGGATCATCCTCCGAATCCGGGCGGGCGGTCTCCCCCCTACCCC
>JACNKJ010000265.1 GCA_014382085.1 bacterium | reverse complement strand
AATCCCTTCGCCGAACGGGAAGTTCAGGTTGAGTTCGCCCGTTTCCTGGAGGCCGGTGAAAATCTGGAAGATGTCCTTCGTGCTCGAAAGATCCTGGATCGTTTGATGCCGAGTCTGCGCGAAGACGGCGTTAGCGATCGCCTTTACGAGGTGTGTGTCATGCTGGGGCAGGTGGAACACCGACTGGGTAACGAGGACGGTGCCATGTTGGCGCTCATCGACGCCGAGGCGGCCCTACCTGAAAGCGCCACAGCCATGCAGCGCGCAAATCTGGAAGCGCTGCGCAATTCCATCGGTGAACCCAAGGAAGCACAGGCAAAGTCCAAGTCGCAGATCATGCCGTTACCCAAGCTGAACGGCGATGATCTCATCACTCAAGATGCCGAGTTCAAGGATCTATTAGGACTAGCGGCGAAGGTCGCCGCCACCTCGGCGGGCGTCCTGCTCATGGGCGAGACCGGCACGGGTAAAGGCGTGCTGGCGCGCATTATTCATCGCAGCAGTCCGCGGGTCGATTGCAAATTCATCCACGTGAACTGTGCGGCCATGCCGGAGGAGCTGCTGGAAAGCGAACTCTTCGGTCACGTCAAGGGAGCCTTTACGGGCGCCATCCACGACAAAACCGGATTGATCCAAGCCGCAGAAGGCGGCACGCTCTTCCTGGATGAGGTGGGCAAGACTTCGCTGCGCATGCAGGGCAAGCTTCTTCAGTTCCTGGACACCGGTGAAGTTCGTCCGGTTGGATCCAATCAAAGCATTGCCGTTGAGCTTCGATTAATTACGGCCAGCAAGACCGATCTGCAGCGTCTGGCCGAGCAAGGTCTCTTTTTGGAAGACCTCTATTTCCGACTCAACGATTTTCCGCTTCGTCTGCCGCCGCTTCGTGACCGCAAAGGTGACATACCCATCCTGGCCGAACACTTCATAGAACGTCACTCGCGTGAGTTCGGGGAAGGTCGTCGTCGCTTCGACGAATCCGCCTTGGATGAACTCACGCGCTACGACTGGCCGGGCAACGTTCGTGAATTGGAGAAAGTGGTCAGGCGAGCTCTGCTCCTAGGAGGGGATCAGGAGAATCTGGGTGTCGCGACCATTCACCTAGAGGATGGCAAAGCTCCGGAACTCCAGCCTATGGATACCGCCAAGTTGCAGGATCAGCTGGGTCGTCTTGAAAAGGATCTGGTCTCTCGAGCCCTCCTAAATACGGGCTGGAATCGGAGTCAGGCCAGTCGCGATCTGGGAATCAGCTATCCAACGCTTCTTCAGAAGATTCGAAAGTATGACTTGAGTCCCTGAGGAGCTATTAAACATCTTTAGAGCCCCCTAAAGGATCTTTCCTTTGGGGGCTTTTTGTTAAGTGGCTGCATAGCATCGTGTTATGCCTTATCGCTTCCTTGGATTCCACAAGAACATGATCTTTTCCTTCGCAGCCCCATTCAAACCTCTTGAGCGCCGCCATAAGTCATTGAAACTAAGTGGGTTAGGGATGTGTAATTTTGTCCCGCTTTGGCACATGGCCTGCAGTAGCCTAAGTGAAGGATTCATCCATAGAAGCGAAGCATTGAGTGGACGGGTTCTTCAGCCGGGTTTGAAATCGGCAGTCGGGGGACTGGCCTTTTTCCGAGTCTGAGCCCGGCATTTTGGAGACCTGTCGGTAAGCCAGAGAGGCTTGGTTCTTCCGTGATGAGTGGGGCAGCACGGATGGGCGACCGATGGGTTTCTTTTTACCCGACCTCCGGTTGGGGCTTTGCTGAGAATGATACGGGGAGCTTCGGCTCCCCGTTTATTTATCCATCGGGACCCTGTACTCCTAAACTACGAGTTCACTTGACTTTTTGGCGTTCGGTGGTAATTTCGCCGCCATGGCGAATGATAGATCCGGATCGGAATTTCAATTTCCCAAGTGGACTAACGCAATAAGACCCCTGGCAACGGCCGCTCTCTTGGGCGGAGCCGTTTACACGGTGGTACTTATCGCATATGGGCTATCGCCCCAGACTACCAATGTGGGATACGCACCCGAGCAGCCTGTGCCCTACAGTCACGCAGTTCACGTGAGTGAACTGGGCCTCCAATGCGTTTATTGTCACAGTACGGTGGAAGTTGCGGCCCAGGCCTCTCTACCACCTACCCAGACCTGCATGAACTGCCATAATAGCGTCTTTCGCGAAAAAGAAAGCCTCGCTCCCGTGTTGGCCAGTTACGAAACGGGTCTACCCATCGAATGGCTGCGTGTCCACGACCTGCCCGACTTTGTTTTCTTCAATCACAGCGCGCACTTGAGCGCGGGCGTGAGTTGCGTGTCCTGTCACGGCCGGGTGGATCAAATGGATGTAGTCGCCCAAGTCGAACCACTGAGCATGAAATGGTGTCTCGACTGCCATCGCGATCCTGATCCGAACTTGCGGCCGCGCGACAAGGTTACCGATCTCGCGTGGATGCCCGAAGGCGATGCCCGCGAGCTGGGCGCTACACTACGCGCTCAAAATGATATCCAACCCTCGACGAGTTGCAGCATATGTCATCGATGAACGATTCGAAGCGCCTGGCTCATTGGCGTAGTTTGCGCGCCCTCGAAATGGGCGACGCTCTACGCGATGAGACTCGGGCCGAATTTCCCGAAGGCGCTGACCAAGCTCCCGCAGCCTTGTCCCGCCGGCGTTTCCTGCAACTCATGGGCGCATCCGTGGCCTTGGCTGGAATGAGCGGATGTCGTTGGCCGCGCGAGACCATCGTGCCCTTTGCCCATCGCGCACCGGGAGAAATTCCCGGCGAGACCACCAGCTTTGCCACCGCCATGGAGCTGGGTGGCGTCGCCCAGGGCGTACTGGCCACGAGTTATGATGGCCGTCCCATCAAGGTGGATGGCAATCCCGGTCTGAGCTCCACGGGTGGAGCGGCCGGCCCCATGCTGCAGGCCTCGGTTTTAGAACTCTACGATCCCCATCGCAGCAAGTCGGTCATGAAGGCCGGCGAGCCAAGCAGTTGGCAGGCTTTCGATGCCTTCGCCGCCGAGCACTTTACGGCCTTGATGGAAAGCGGAGGCGAAGGGCTATGTATTCTCAGCGAGAGCAGTAACTCGCCATCCCTGGTCAGGGAGCGCAAGGCATTCCTGGCCGAGTTCCCTGCGGCCCAATGGTATAGTTATGAGGCTCTCTCCCGCGAGAACATCAGCGCAGGATTGGAAGTGGCCTACGGCCCGCGTCTGCGTCCCCGTCTTGACCTGGACAAGTGCCAGGTGATCGTCTCTCTCGACGATGATTTTCTCAGCGACCATCCCGACGCTCTCAGCCTGAACCGCGCCTTCGCGCGCGGGCGGCGAGCCGAGAGCGGTCATATGAATCGCCTCTACATGTTGGAGCCCGGCTTCAGCATCACCGGCGGAATGGCCGATCAGCGTTTGGCCATCAAGGCATCACAGGTGCATGCTTTCCTGCTGGATTTGGTGGATGCCGTCAGTGGGGGCACAGCTCACGGCGATTGGGCCCACCATCCCTTCTTCGAGGCGCTTCGCCGCGACCTACTTGCCCATCGCGGCAAGGCGGTGATTAGCGCGGGACCCAGGCAGTCCATCGAGGTTCATGCCCTGGTGGCTCTGCTTAACCAGGAACTGGGCGCACCGGGCGAAACCCTCCATTATAGTGAAGAGAATTTGGATCCCTCGGGCGCCGCTTCGCTCAAGCGTCTTTCTGCGGAATTGTCGCGAGGTCGGGTGAAGACCCTACTTTTGCTCGGTGGCAACCCCGCCTACGATGCTCCGAGTGATCTGGGATTTGCAGAGAAGCTTGCGGCGCTGGATAACAGCATCCACCTTTCGCTGCATGCCAACGAAACTTCAGCTTTGTGCGCCTGGCAGCTTCCCCGCAGCCACTATCTGGAAAGTTGGGGCGATGCCCTGACCTGGGACGGCACCTACTGCACCACGCAGCCTCTCATCGATGCGCTCTACGGCGGCAAGACGCCTCAGGAAGTTCTGAGTTTGCTTCGAGGCGAAAGCGCCACCGCTTACGACATTGCCCGCGCGGCCCTGGCCGAGCGATTCCCCAGCGCGGATTTCGAGAAGTTCTGGCGCAAAACCTTGCATGCGGGTCTCGTGGCAGGCAAGCGCAGCAATCTGCCAGCACCACCGCCCTTGGCCGTGGGGCTTCGTCATCGTTTGGCGCCACCGAGCAAGGACGAGGGTCTTGAGCTGGTTTTCGCCGGCGATCCCAAGGTTCACGATGGTCGCTTTGCCGGAAACAGCTGGCTGCAGGAGCTTCCCGATCCCGTGAGCAAACTCACCTGGGATAACACTGCGCAGATGAATCCCGCCACGGCCGAGAAACTCGGCGTGAAGGACGAAGAACTTGTGAAGCTTTCCGTGCAGGGAAAGGAATTGACCCTTCCCGCATTGATTCTTCCAGGTTTGGCCGCCGATACCCTTCTTGTGACTCTGGGTTACGGCCGCAGGACCGCGGGTCCCGTGGGCGAGGGCGTGGGCTTTGACCCTTACCTGTTGCGCAGCAGCGCTCACATGGGCTTTGCCCAGGGACTTTCGGTGAGCAAGGCCGGTGGGAAGTACAAATTGGCCATGACCCAGGATCACTGGCTCATCGACGCGGTAGGTTTCAAGGAGCGCGCACGTCGCGTGCCCAGCCTGACCCGCGAAGGTAGCCTGGCCGAGTATCAGAAAGATCCCCACTTCGCAACCAGCCATGAGCATCATCCGCCACTCATCTCCCTATGGGAGGAGCATGTCTATGAAGGGCATCGCTGGGGCATGTCCATCGACCTGAATTCATGTACGGGATGCAGCGCCTGCAGCGTAGCCTGTCAGGCGGAGAATAACATTTCCGTCGTGGGCAAAGAGGAAGTGGCTCGAGGTCGTGAGATGAGTTGGATTCGCCTGGATCGCTACTTCAGCGGCGACCCCGAGGATCCGGGAATGATCCAGCAACCCATAGCCTGCAGCCATTGCGAACTGGCGCCCTGTGAAGGTGTCTGTCCGGTTGGGGC
>JACNKJ010000264.1 GCA_014382085.1 bacterium | reverse complement strand
TCGTGACGCGCTCTCCACCGCGGGCGGCGACCTGGGCGAGGAGCTCGCAGCCGGAAGATCCGCAACCCACGCTCCCTACCGGGGGAACGCCCTTATCGACGGCGTTCTCCATGGCGCGGCGCGAGAGCCCGTAGCCGTCCTTTTCGCGCAGGGGGGCGAAGGGTCGCGCATCCACCCCCAAACCACGCAGGGCTCGAACGAGGATAGCCGTGCCGGTAAGTCCGTCGGCATCGTAATCGCCGTGAACCAGAAGCGACTCACCACGCTCCATGGCAAGAATCAGTCGAGCCACGGCCTTTTCCATGTCGGGAAGTAACCAGGGATCCACCAGATCGGCGGCGGGATCGAGGTCGGTGAAGTGTCGCCAGGCTTGAGCGTCTTGAATGCCGCGCTGCCAAGCCAAGACTGCCACACCTTCAGGGAGGTTCAATTCGGCGGCCAGTCGCGCCCTTTCCTCGGCGGCGGGTTGCTCCCGCAGCCGGATGCCCGGTGGACGCCTTTCGAACACTCCATCTCCCTCTTGAACGCCAGGCACAGAAAAGGAACAGCCACCGTTTGTTGGCGGCTGGCAGCTCAAAAGGAAGTGAGCCTATAAGCCGGGTTCTGTCCCCCCCGAAGGGATGGATGACCATTTATCTGGGGCCGCCGTTACCGTCGACCTCATGCAGCCTACCCAGGGATCAAACGAGGCGGGCAACCTCTCTCCCTTTATTTGGCCTTGCTCCAGGCGGGGTTTACCCTGCGACCGACGTCGCCGCCGGCCCGGTGAGCTCTTACCTCACCCTTTCACCCTTACCGCCCGCCGAAGCGGGAGGCGGTTTGCTTTCTGTGGCACTTTCCGTAGGATCGCTCCTCCTGGACGTTATCCAGCGCCATGCCCTTTGGAGCCCGGACTTTCCTCGACGCGAACGCCGCAGCCATCCAGCTCACTTCCAAAATCGATTATAGGGAGTCTAAGGCTTGATTGGCAAGGGCGTCTGCCCGGGAGTTCTCCGCACGGGGCACGTGGCGGATATTCCAATCGCCGAAACCTCGAAGCAGGGTCATGACATCGGCGAAAAGAGGCTTGAGCTTCTCGTTCTTCACCTTGTAGCGGCCCAAGACCTGCCTGACCACCAGTTCGCTGTCCATGGCGATGTCGATCTTGCCCAGGCCCAGCTGCCCGGCGGACTCCAGGGCCGCCTTGAGTGAAAGATACTCCGCCTGATTGTTGGTGAGTGTGCCCAGGGCGCGGCCTTCGGCGGCGATTTCCACTTCATCCAGGATAATGGTGAAACCCAGGGACGCCGGTCCAGGATTTCCCCGACTGGCGCCGTCGCAAAAAATCTGGGCACGTCCTGCGGCTGCGGCCTTCTTGAGCGGAGCCGGGGCCTGGCTGGGCATGGAAGCCGCCAATCTTTCTCCGAGAGCCTTGCAGTCCGCGTCAGTGAGTCCCGCCTCGGCGAGAGGTTTCTTGGACGCGCCGCGTTTCTTCAGCAATTGAACGAGGGCTTCCATTTTTCCGGGCTTCACGCTTCCACCCCAATGAGCATGCGCCCGCATCCCTGGCAGGAACCGAGTTCGCCGCCTTCCTGGATATCCATCGCACGCTGTGGGGTAAGCCGAGCCCCGCATCCCTGGCAGGCGCCGTCTGTCACCGCGGCAATGGCCGTATATCCCAGACCTTTGAAGATGTTCATGTAGCGCCTACGCAATTCCAGATCGAGTTCGCTCAGGAAACGTTCGCGCTGCTCGGCCATGCGGTCGCGATCGGAGGCATACTCGTCGTTTTCTTTTTTTAGATTTGCGCCCTCGCGTTCCAGCTCGATCTTCTTGGCCGCAACGCTCTGCTGGCGCAACTGGACTTCGCGTTCACTGCTTTCGAGGATCTCCATGTTCTCGAGAATTTCCAATTCAAGAGCCTCAAGCTTGGCTTCGAAGGCTGCGGTCTCATGTTGAAGGACCTCAGCCGCGTGAACGGGCATGAGCTCTTTCATCTTCTCTTTGCCCCGGCGGATGCGCTCACGAATGTCGTCGCCTTCGCGCTCCATCTTGCGAATGAGTTTGCCCAGATCCTCCAGCTCTTCCCGTCGTTGCTTCTCATCCTCGGCGAGTTTCTTCTTTTCGAGGGCGATCTCGTCTAGTGAGCCGGGTGTTTGGGCGATCTTGCGTTCAATGCGCAAAAGAGCCTGATCCAGGTAATAAAGCTGAGAAAGCGGGTGAGTCATTTTTTCCAGAGGGATCCTCCTGCAAATGCCATTTTGGGCGGAGCGGTGGGCCCACCAGGACTCGAACCTGGGACCAAACGATTATGAGTCGTTTGCTCTAACCAACTGAGCTATGGGCCCATCCCTCGAAACTAGAGCGGGCAAGGGGCCTAAGTCAAGATCATAGCTCTAGTTGAGCAGATCAGGGCCCCAATCTTCGTCATCGTGGCAATCGGAGCAGACCGGAGCCTCCTGGAATCCCAGATCGGGATGGCAATCGCCGCACTCCATGCCCTCGTGATCCTCGCCAAGATCCACCCCGGTTTTCGAGGCGTGATCGAAGCTGTCCGTGTCTCCCCAACCCTTTGTGTGGCAACCCTGACAGTCACGAGCCAGGCCGCCATGGGCATGCTGCTCGCCGTGGCAGGATCTGCAACTCACGCCGGCATGATAATTCTTCAGCGTGAAACCGGTGTAGGAATGACGGAAAATGCGATCGGGCTCGGTCGAGTGGCAGGCACCACACTGGCTGGTACCATGGCAGTGTCCGCAAGTGGCTCGATTTGAGAAATCGTGCAGTTCGGGTTGAACATTGGTCTGCGTGCCCATGTGGCAGCTGCTGCAATCGTCCAGTTCGTGACACTCGTTACAGCTAATCCCATAGGCGCCGGCGTGAGTTTCGTGATGGAAGGTCACATAGGGCGCGGGTTGATGATCGGTCAAAAAGTTCATCACGGGACGCGCGGTGCGATGGGGAGTCTGAGGCGGCTGGCGTCGCTGCCCCAGAGGTTCACCATTGTCGTCCAGAGGAAGGTGGCAGATCTCGCAGTCGGCCTCTCCACTCCAATCCCGGTGACAGAACATGCACTGGCGATGATAGGCGCTCTTGAGATCGATGAGATCCGTGTCGCCCATCACGCCGTCTGCCGGATGACAAACACCACAATTCTCGATGGCTCCATCAGGATTCTCATGATGGCATAGGCGGCAATTGTGCCCCCCCATGCCCGACATGGAGGCGTGGGCTTTATGATCGAAGGTGACGGCCTCGTATAGCTCCACCATGGAATTGATAATCACAATGTCTGGAGAGTCCATCTTGTCCAGATCATGCCAGTCGGGCACGTGCGTGTCGCGACTGCATTCCTGCAGACATGGATCGGCTGGCCTTGGATTCTCGCAAAGGTGGCAGTCCGTACAATTCTGCGTGGCGGCCGGAGTCAGTGCGAGCATGAGCATGGCGAGAGCGATGAGTAGTCGTTGCATTATCGATTCTCCTCTTCGAGAACCGGCATCACCGGCAGGTAGGTGACGATGAGTCGATAGCAAAGTACAAGGCTGGCAATCAGCGCGGCCGTGATGGCGAATTCACCCAGAGCCGGCACATAGGCCCTTTCGGCATAGGGCGGTCTGTAGGCAATCACGAATACGTTGATGCGATTGAGCATGACTCCGATCACGTAAAGCGCGGCCGCGATGAAAAGCCAACGAGGGGACTGGCGCACTCGGCGCATGCCCATTAGGAATGCCGGCAAAATCAAGCAGGGCAACATTTCAACCCAGAAGAAGGCCGCCTGATAAGTGGGCTCAAAGGCATAGGGCCAAGCGCCTCGCAGTGTGAGGTCGCCGATCTTGAATACTGCGTAGAGGGCGATGAATCCCGCTGCGATTTTCGATAGCGGCCCGAGCAGGTGCATCTCGAAGGGACGTTTAAATCCCCGCGATGCGATGAGTGATTCGAAGATGATCATGGGGAAGCCCACCGCAATGGCGCTCATGAGAAAGAGCATGGGCATGAGCCGCGTGTACCAGAGCGGGTGCATTTTGCTGGGCGCGATGACCATAAGATTGCCCAGGCTCGACTGGTGAAGACAGCTTAGCACCACGCCCGCAATTATAAAGAGGAAGAGAAACTTCGCCAGCACCGAGTCAATCCATTTCAGGAAGGTGCCGCCGATGCCCTTATCCTTGAGGCGTTCGAAAACGATGGGCGCGAATTCCACATAGAGCACTGTGAGGTAACACATCACACAGATGCCGACTTCGAAGAGCACGGAATTGCCTTGCCACATTGAAGGCATCATGGGGTGCCAGATGGCCCAGTAGCGGCCCAGATCGGCCAGAAGCCCCAGAGCCACGAAGGTGTATCCCAGGGCCGCCGTGAGCAGCGCGGGACGCAACAGGTGATGGAATCGCTTCTGCCCGAAGATTTCCACCAAGGCCGCCGAGGTGAATCCGCCTGCGGCCAGGGCGACGCCCGTGGCCACATCGAATCCGATCCACAAACCCCAGGGATACTGATCATCAAGGTTTGTCACGCTGCCAATACCGAATACGAATCGCTTGGCGGCGAAGAACAACCCGAAGGCGATGATGGCCAAATTGATCCACATGCCGGGGGTGCGCAGCGGGTAGAAAAGGGGACGCGAGGCCTGATCACTCATCTTCGCCACCTCCATTTCGATTCACCATCATGGCTCCGCCAAGGAAGGCATAGAGCGCAAGGGGTGGAACCCAATTCTTGAAGATGCCGTGCTGGACAACTTCTGTGAGTCGCGGCGGCGCTTGTTCGGGCAACTCCGGAAGACCCAGTTCGCTCATGGGTTTACTGGCCAAGTAAAGCCAGGACGTTCCCCCCACCGTGTGCTCACCGTAAATCTCAGGGTGATAACGGTTGGGGTGTTTTTTCAATCGACCCTTCGCGTAAGTCAGCAGATCTTCGCGTTTGCCGAATCTAAGAGCGCCTTCGGGACAAATCTCCACACAGGCGGGACGACCACCTTCGGCCAACTTTTGCTCGAGGCAGAAGGTGCATTTCA
>JACNKJ010000263.1 GCA_014382085.1 bacterium | reverse complement strand
TACGCAGATAGTCAGTTGGACATTCTTTTGGACAATGTTTCCAATTCTCCTAACGGGAATCCCGACACTGCCTATGAGAACAAAAGCTTCTCGCTTGCCTCCTCGGATCTTTCCGTGGGCGCCGAGGCTTACGTAGGGCTCAACTACCGGATCACTCCCAATCTCATGGTCCAGGGACAGCTGGGCGGGACCATGGGACAGATCAGTCAGTACTTCGATTTCGATGGTTCCCTGCAGCACATCTTCCCGAACTCGGATCCGGAAGACGTCGAAGATCCCAGCGCCAACGACATCTTGTGGGGATCCTATCCCCTCGAATTGAATGGACTCAGGCTCAGTTTGGGTCTGCTCATCTCACTCTGACCAGGATGCGGATATGAAGAAGCTCGCCCCCGCCTTGCTCCTTTTGATTCCAATGCTAATGGCCTTCGCGCCCTTGGAAGACTTGCCCTATGACAAGCCCTTCTATCCTATGGATGGAAGACACAGCGGCGCATGCGGACATGCGGCTGGGCACTTGGATCGCGAAGGCGAGAGTCAGGCGGGACAAAGTCAGTGGCGGGCCGACTGGTACGCAATCGACGGCGAACTCACCTTGGATCCCGATTTCGAAAACGGCGACTTCACTTCCACAGTGACGATGCACGCAACGCTTGTGGCCGAGTCTGACAGCTTGGTGCTCGATGCGCTCTGGAACGTGGACATCCTCGCGGTGCGTTTGAACGATGCGAGCGCGAACTTCCAACACGACGGCTGGTCCTTGCTGAGCATTGAAACACCGGGCCTCAGCGTGGGCAATCAGTACAAGATTGAAGTGGACTACGTGGCCCATGAAAACGAAGACGGCTTCGGCGCCTTCGTTTTCGATCCCTATCTGGACGACATGAATCCCCAGGAGCTTCACCCTCTCGTCTACACCATGACCCAGACCCAGTACGCGGGAAGCTGGTGGCCCTGCATCGATCGGCTGGACCAGCGGGCGGATTCCATGTCCATTCGCGTGACGGTGCCCGAAGATTTGGTGCTAGCTTCCAACGGAACTCTGGAGTCCATCGAGGATGTCGGCGGCGGGCGGCGGCGCTTCCATTTCATGGAACGCTATTCCATCCCCAGTTATCTGGTGGCTATCACCATTACCGATTTCTACTCACCCATCGGCGATGGGCATCCCTACTATTCGGCCGAACCCTACCAGTTCGACGATGGCCATGAAATGCCCCTGGTACTCTACGCCTTCAAACATCACTTCGTCGATGCCCTGCGCCACTTCGAGAATTTGGCCGACGAGGAATACTGGATCGCCGATCAGCTCGACTGTTTCGGCGCGCGCTTCGGAGACTATCCCTACCGCGACGAGAAGTATGGCATCGTGGAGTACCGATTCTCCGGCGGCATGGAGCACATGACCCTAAGCAGCATCGGCAGCACGACCTTAGTGGGCGAAGATCCCATTAACTACGTGCTGCCCCATGAGGCGGCCCACCAGTGGTTCGGCGATTTGGTCACCTGCGCCAGCTGGGAAGACATTTGGCTCAACGAAGGTTTCGCCACCTATCTGGAAGCCCTCTACTACGAACACGTGGGACGATGGACTCCCGGCGACTACATGTTCAGCCGGCGCTGGCTCCGGGAATTCGACGGCGAGATCTACGATCCCAATTCCACCTTCGGCCGCACCACCTACTGGAAGGGCGGATGGCTGCTTCACATGTTGCGCGGACGCCTTCGCCATCACTTCGGCGAGAACGAAGAAAGCTACGCCCTCGGCAGCTCCGAAGGCGACAACCTCTTCTTTTCCATGCTCGAACACTGGGCCCAGGACGAACCCCGCCGTTTCGCCACCGCGAACACCGAAGATTTCATCAATTTCTGCGAAAGCTTCACGAGCCTCAGCCTTCGCCCCTTCTTCGAACGCTGGCTCTACGACTCGGGCCGCCCCCACTATTTCAACAACTGGTCCGCCCGCGAAAGTGGCGCGGGTTACCAGGTAGACGTAACCCTTCGCCAGGTGCAATCGGGCGCGCTCTTTAGCGAACCGCTGGATCTCATGTTCCGTTTCGCAGGCGGTGACAGCATCGTGGAAACCGTGCAGCCGGACATGGCCAGCCAGGACTACGACTTCTTCTTCGGTCCCCAGCCCCTGAGCATGGAGCTAGATCCCCACCACAAGGTGCTCCACCGCGGGGTGAGTTTCGAAACTCCCATGCAGGTGGACGCGCCCTATCCCAATCCATTCGGATCGAATCAGGGTGTTCACGTGCAGGTAAATCTACTGGATGCGGGATATCTACGCGCCGCGCTCTACGATCCTTCGGGACGTCTAGTGAAGGTGCTCTTCGAGGGGCAGGCCGAACCTCCCTACGAGGATCTCTTCTGGTCGGGGCGCGACCAGCGAGACAGTTTCAGCGCCTACGGCGTGTATCTGCTCAAGGTGGAAAGCGCGGGTCAGGTGGAAACCCGCAAGTTGGTCTTCCTGCCCGTGGACTAGAGCTTCGAGGGGCAGTCATCAGCCAAGGTGCACTCTTCGCAGCGTGGTTTGCGCGATGGGCAAATCGCACGCCCGTGGAAAATGAGCTGATGGCTGAGCAGGGTCCAGCTTTCCGACGGGAAGATGGCGCAAAGATCCTTCTCCACTTTCTCCGGATCCTCATGCTTGCTCAGAGCCAAACGACGCGACAGCCGCCCCACGTGGGTGTCCACGGGAAATCCAGGCACATCGAAGGCGTTGCCGAGAATCACATTGGCCGTCTTGCGCCCCCCTCCCGCCAGCGCCGTCAGTTCCTCCATGCTGCCGGGCACCTTGCCCGCATGCTTCGTCACCAAATCCTTGGCCGCGGCCTTCAAGTTCTTGGCCTTGTTGCGGTAGAATCCTGTGGAATGGATGAGTATCTCCAAGCGCTTTACCGGCATTTTCGCTAGCGCCGCAGCATCGGGCGCAGCGTCAAAAAGTGCGGGCGTGACAAGATTCACGCGCTCATCGGTGCACTGAGCGCTGAGCACGGTGGAGACCATGAGCTGATAGGGATCCACGAAATCGAGACTGCAAGTCGCCTCGGGATAGAGGCGCAGCAGCTCAAGGCGAATGCGTTCGGCGCGCAGCTTTTTCTTCTGGATGCTTTCACGGGGCATGCCGCAGTGTAAGCTTCGAATTGTTCGACGGCAAGGAGAGGGTATGAAGATCATCACAAGCCGCATTTCGCGCAGCACGCAAGGCGACGGCGATACTCTGGACATCACCGGCGATCTGGAAGCTCTGCTCGCAGGTAGCGGCCTCAGCGAGGGCATGGCCCATCTGTTCATCGGAGGCTCCACGGCCGGGCTCACGACCTTGGAATACGAGAGCGGCGTGATCGAAGACTTGGCCGAGGTTTTCGAGACCCTCGCTCCCGCAGATCGAGACTGGCGCCATCACCGACGCTGGGGCGATCACAATGGGCACAGTCACATTCGCTCGGCCCTGTTGGGACCTAATCTGGCCGTGCCCTTCGTGGATGGCCGGCTGACCTTAGGCACCTGGCAGCAAGTGGTGCTCATCGATTTCGATGAAACGCCCCGCAACCGTGAAGTCATCGTGCAGCTGCAAGGCGAATAACGAGGCACTCTTTAGACGGCCGCGTTCTCCCGGATCATCCGGCGCAGCACCGCGTGCAGGATGCCGCCATTGTGGAAATAGTCAATCTCCACCGGCGTATCCAGGCGCAAAATCACGGTGAAGCGCTTCTCGCCGCCATCCTCGCTCTTGGCGAGCACGGTAATCTCCTGCATGCATTTGAGTTCGCCATCGACGCCTTCGATGTCGAAGGTTTCGCGGCCCGTGAGCCCCAGACTGCCGTGATTTTCACCCTCTTTGAATTGCAAGGGCAAAATGCCGAAGCCCGCCAGATTACTTCGATGGATGCGCTCGAAACTTTCGGCGATCACCGCGCGAACTCCCTGCAGGCTCGTGCCCTTGGCCGCCCAGTCGCGGCTTGAGCCCGTGCCGTACATGGTTCCGCCCAAGATGATGAGCGGAACGTTTTCGCTCATGTATCGCTCGGCGGCGGTCCAGACCGGCAGCTGCTCGCCTCCGGGAAGGTGCAGGGTATAACCGCCCTCGACCCCGTCCAGCATCTCATTGCGGATGCGGATATTGGCGAAGGTGCCACGCATCATCACTTCATGATTGCCGCGACGCGAACCGTAACTGTTGAAATCCTTCGGATCCACACCGTTGGATGTCAGGTAGTCAGCCGCGGGGCTGCCCGCAGCGATCACGCCCGCAGGCGAAATGTGATCGGTGGTGACACTGTCGCCCAGTTTCAACAAGCAGCGCGCGCCGACAATGGGCTCGATGGTCGGAAGCTCCGGCCCCAGCTTTTCGAAGAAAGTTGGCTCGCGCACATAGGTGCTGTCCTCGGCCCAGGCAAAGAGTTCGCCCTCGGGCACCGGCAAGGCATTCCACGTTTCATTGGCTTCGAAGACTCCGGAGTACTCGGACTCGAAGAGTTCCGGCAACACCGTGGCATTCATGAGCTCGTGAATCTCCGCGTCACTGGGCCAGATGTCTCGCAGGAAAATCGGGCCCTCCGGCCCTTCGCCCATGGCATCCTTCTCGAAGTCGATATCCACACGTCCGGCCAAGGCGTAGGCCACCACCAGTGGCGGGCTGGCCAGGTAGTTAGCGCGGGTATGAGGACTCACACGGCCCTCGAAGTTGCGATTCCCACTGAGCACGCCGGCCACCACGAGATCTTTTTCCTCGATGGCTTCGCGCACGGGATCATCCAGGGGACCGGAATTGCCGATGCACACCGCGCAACCGTAGCCCACAGTGTTGAAACCCAATTTATCCAGGAAGGGCGTGAGCTTGGCATCGTCCAGGTAGCGCGTGACCACGCGGGAACCGGGAGCCAGGCTGGTCTTCACCCATTCGGGAACTGCAAGGCCCTTCTCCACAGCCTTCTTGGCCAACAGGCCCGCGCCGATGAGCACACCGGGGTTGCTGGTGTTGGTGCAGCTGGTGATGGCA
>JACNKJ010000259.1 GCA_014382085.1 bacterium | reverse complement strand
TCCCACGCGGCCGTGGACCCGCTGGCGTCCCGCCGACAGCTTGAAGAGCTTGGAGGGGGCGAACTTCAGATACCCTCGGTGGAAGCTCATTTCAGGGTCGTCCGAGTCTTCGTGCAACATCTCGCCCCGGAAGGTGCCGAGCAGGTGCAGGGAGAGAGACTCGTGGCCCAGGCCTTTGGCGTCGAAGGCCAGGCGATTGATGAGATCGAGCTCGCTGTGGGCATCCTCTCCATATGTCTCGTAGATGTAGGAGGTGCTGGAGATACGGCCCTGGATTTCCGTGGCTCCGGCACCCATGGCAGGAAGCAGCAGGAAAACAAGGGCGAGAACTCCTGTAAATAGCGAGTTTTTAAGGGTTTGGCGTCGCATTGAGCACTCCTTGGCTTTGATTGGGAGCGATGCAAGACCAAGTAAACCAACGTTTACGCTGAGGGGCAAGAGCAAATGCACCCTTGGTCACAATCTCTTCACGATTAATCTTGACTTAAAGGCCTTAAAGATGGCAGTAATCTTGCGTTAAGGGTTAACAGCGTTGTTTACACTACTGGAAACAACATTCACTCAGAAATAGCGCACGACGGGATTGAGCTTGGGGATGGAGGCGCTGTCATTTTGAATGAAAGGTGTAGGGAAATGAAACGAGTCCTTTTCGCATTGTTCGGACTTCTCCTGCTTTCAGCCTGGATGCTTACCGGTTGTACAAGTTCGAGCGATCCGGACGAGGAGCAGCCCCCCGCGTTGGCATTTGTTGGCTCAGATGCCTGCGCCGAGTGTCACTCGGGAACAAGAGGAGTGGATCACTACACTCCCTGGATGGAATCCGGACATCCATACAAGCTCGTGAAGATCGATGGCGAGGCTCCGGTGGACGCCTATCCCGACTTCGCGCAGTTCCCCAATGATTTCGCCCTCGATCTTCCGGGTGACTACACCTGGGACGATATCAGCTACGTCATCGGCGGCTACGGCTGGAAGATGCGCTGGATCGCCAATGATGGTTCCATCATCACCGGCATAGAGGACAACCAGTACAACTTCGAAACCGACACCTACTCGGACTATCACTTCACCGATCCCAATGGAACCAAGCCCTATGACTGCGGCAGTTGCCACACGACGGGTTGGGTGGCCGATACGGATTGGGATACCGACAATGATACTTCCGACAACCAGGACGGCATGGCCAAGATGGCCGGAACCTTCTTCGCGGGCGGAGTACACTGTGAAGAGTGCCACGGCATGGGTAGCCAGCACGTTTATAGCCGCGAATACAACATGACCGTAAACGCCAGTTCTGAAGAGTGCGGTCGCTGTCATACTCGCGGCGGCGTCAACGGCGTCTCCCATGGCGGTGAAGTGATCGAGGCCGGCGGCTTCTTCATCAAGCACCACGAACAGTATGACGAGTGGGCGCATTCGCCGCATAACGTTGTCGGTGGTCCTGGCTGCGTCGATTGCCACGACCCCCATGCCTCGGTGAAGTTCGATAACTATGCCGCCGGCGACGGTGTGCTGAATGGCGCCGATTGCGAGAGCTGCCACATGAACGGCGACCCGGGCGACATCGCCACCACGAATCATAATGGCGGCGACAACTGCGTGAAGTGTCACATGGGCAAGGCCAGCAAGAGCGCGGTGGCCATCCATGCTTATCAGGGCGACATCCGCACCCACCTCTTCGCCATTAACTCCGAGCCTGTCGGCAAGGCTGAAGGCATGTTCAACCCCGAAGGCACCGAGGTGCTGCAGGACGGTGAAGGCATGTCGGCGGTCACGCTGGATTTCGCATGCTACGGTTGCCACGATGATGGCGCCGGTAACGGCGGTACAGCATCGGAGCGCAGTCTGCAGGCTCTGTCCGACAAGGCCAAGGGCTTGGGCGATTTCTCAGGCAATCCCGTTCACACATATGTACCCTAGTGTCTTCGGACTCTAGCTAGCGAAAGGGACCGCGTTTCGGCGCGGTTCTTTTTTTCTAGCTGAAACTTGCCCGGACAGGCATGGTTTAGCCGAAAACCTCGGGAGGCTCAATGAAACGGCTGTTGATCATATCCTGCTTGTTACTGCCCTTGCTGGCCTTGGCGGAAGATCCTTCGCCCGGAGATCTGCTGGTCACCGCCTTCGAGCGCATTGACCACGACCTGGAGAACTTCCATCCCTACACCTTCCTCTACGATGTGCACACCTGGGTTCGCGACGGTGACGACGAACTCGAGGAAGAGTATGTGGAACGGGGGCGCATCAAGGGCTTCACGCCCGACTCAACGATGAGTGAAGTCATCGAGGAGAAGAAAATCTTCTCGAAGGACGAGGATGACTCAAAAGACGAGGATGAATCGAAGCATAAGGGTCGTCCAAAGGAGGACGGTGAAGAGGATGAAGAGGCCGGTGCAGAATTGCCGGAACTTGACACCGAATTCCGAGAGAAGCACGAGTTTCGTTTCGACGAATGGACAGAGCGGCAGGGCAAACGAGTTGCCAAGTACAAGATCCGTCCCAAGAAGAACAAGAAGAACGAATACTGGAAGGGCCATGTGTGGTTCGGATCCCAGAAGGGTGAGTTGCTGGCCCTCGACTTGGAGCCGGCCAAGCGGCCCTTCGGCCTCAAGGCCATGCGTATCGCAGCGGAATATGAACCCGTGGGCGAGCGCGACCTTCCCTATTTAATGGACATGGATGTGGAAGTGAAGATTCCCATCATCGTGCACAAGAAGATTCGCGTGGAGATGCGCTTCACCGAATTCGAGAACCTCGATTAAATGAAAAACGGGGGAGCGACCGCTCCCCCGCACCTCTTCAGGATGCTGCTTTGATTTAGCCTATGCGGCCTTGGGTGGTTTCGTGCTCACGGCAATGACCGCTGCCACCAGGCAGGCCACGCCCGCGATGGTGAAGGCCAGGGGGAAGTTGTTCAGGTCGCCCAGACGTCCACCCATGATCGGTCCCAGGATTCCGCCCACACCGTAGGCCAGGAAAACCCAGCCGTAGTTCCGTCCCACGAACTTGGTGCCGAAGGTGTCAGCCGTGGTGGTGGGGAAGAGCGCGAAGTTGCCGCCGAAGTTGAATCCCACCAGCGTGGCGCCCAGATAGAGCAGCGCCGTTTTGCCGGCCATGTAGGGAAAGAGAATAACCAGGATGCCCTGAGTCGCGGTCATGATGACCACCGACTTCTTGCGTCCCAGCTTGTCGCTCATGGCGCCCCAGGCGATGCGGCCCAGGCCGTTGGCCAGGCTGAAATAGACCGCCATGGCCGTGCCTGCGGTGGCCGAAGCCGTGACCGGGTCCATTCCATTTTCGATCAGGGCCTGGCTGGGGAAGAGTTTCATGAGGCCGATGCTCATGAGACCGGCGCCGGCGCTGAACAGGAAGGTGAGGAAGATCATGTAGTACTGGGGCGTTCTGAGCATGGCGCCCGAGTCGAAGTCCACGGTGCCCGCCACTGCAGGACCACCGGTTGAAGCTTCAGGAGGCGTGTATCCCGCCGGGAGCCAATCCTTGGGCGGGTAGACCATGACCATTCCGCCTAAGATAACGGCCACGGCGAAGGCGACGCCGTAAACGCTGAAGGTCGCCGACAGGCCGATGTTCTCGATGAGGTGGCCCCAGGCGCCGGCCAGCTTCACCCAGATCATGGCGCCGAAGCCGAAGCCGGCGACGGCCAGTCCGGTGATGAGACCCTTCTTGTCGGGGAACCAGCGCATTCCCACGGCGATGGGAACCACGTAGGCCAGACCGATACCCGTACCGCCAACGATGCCCACGAAGATGAAGATGGGCCAGAATGAGGTGCCGCCGAAGAGTCCGGCGAGAAGGTAGCCCGCGCCGAGGACGATGCCGCCGAGGATGGCCAGCTTGCGCGGCCCGTGCTTGGGCATCATGCGGCCGGCGACCACCGTGAAGATGGCGAAGAGAGCCAGCCCGGCCGAGAAGACCATCTGAGTCTCTGTCTTTGACCAGCCAGCTTCCACGAGCGGCTTAGTGAAGACGCTCCAGGCGTAGATAGCGCCCAGGCAGAGCTGGACGAGGATGGCGCCAACCACCACGATCCAGCGGTCCATCACTTTCGTGTCCGACATCGGGGACCTCCGTTTTGCGGCCATTGTGAAATTCGGAACGTGGCCTAAGGTAGTGCCGGACATTCGGATCCGCAAGACAAAATAGCCCTTCCCCCGGCGGGGGAAGGGCTTGAATGGTAAGGATATAGCCAATAATCAGAGGATCACTCGACGGATTCTTTCAGGACGAGTTGTAGGATTGATGTATCCAAGGCATCCAACATGGACTTGCGAAATGATGGCCAATCGCTAGTGCTGACTGGCGCTTCATTCCATACGAGAGTATATCGAAGCCCAATTCGCGCCCCTTCTCGCGCGGCCGAAACGGAGAAGGATCCCTTGGCGAAGTCATCACTTGTCGACTGGGGCAGCTTCACCTTCCATCCCTCGGGCAGGACTAACTCCCATTCACAGTCGTAGCTCAGAGTATTCTCCGGCAACCAGGCAACTTCACACAGGGCTTGGTTGATGCCGGCCGGCCTGAAATCACTTGGGCTCAATGGCGGGAAGGGAGGCGTGAGCAAGACGAAACCATCGTCGTCGGCTTCAGGCATGTCGGCTTTGATGTCCAAGCTGCCCTGCAATATGGCCGGCGTCAAATTTCGGATGGTGATGTTCGATGCTTCCGCTTCTTCGCCCCAAGTTGCCGCCCAGTCTGTAAGCAGGTCCTGCGGCTGATTCAGGCCAAGGTACTGCGCGGCCGGGCCGAAGAGCGAGATGTCGGCCTTGGCCTCGCCTGTTTCGAGATTCCAGTAGGCCTTCATCTCGACGCGATCATCCATCTTCCAGAGACTGTGCCAGCTGGCCGCAGTATCGGTCTCCAGTGAAACCATGAGGCGAGGCTCGGGACGTGCATCCACTCGCCAGTTTGGGCCATCCACATGCAGAGGCTTACCCTTCATCGAATGAGTTGAATACGCTCTTTCTTGTTTCTGATGTCTGTGACTATGTGAGTGC
>JACNKJ010000261.1 GCA_014382085.1 bacterium | reverse complement strand
TCTTTGTTTTCGCCCTTCACGCGAGTGGGAACACCCTTACTGAGAACGATCAAGTTTCCGCCGGCGGCAGTGACAAGACCGGACTCTTCATCCGCGGGTGCTTCACCCAACAAGGCGGCCATCTCGCCGGAATGTGGAGTGAGAACGCGTGCTTTACTATGGCCGCGAAGTTCATCGAGACGGCCCGCATAGGCGTAGAGCGCGTCGGCATCCAGAAGCGCGGGCAAGTCCAGAGACGCAAGGAATTCGCGAAGAGCGGCCAGGGTGGATTCGTCTCGATCTAGGCCAGGGCCCAGAGCCAAGGCGTCCATGCGAGGCATGTAGTCAGCCATCATCTCGAAGGCCGCCGGCGCGAGTGAGCCCGTCGCCGTTTCAGGCAGACTCAGGCAGATGGCCGAGGGATAGCGCTCCTGCACCAGAGGCGCCACCGACTCGGGCAAGGCCGCGTAGACCATGCCCCCGCGGCGGGGAGGGGGGGCGCCGGCGGGCGGCGGCGCGGCGCGGCGAGACCGGCGGGGGCGGGGGCGCGCAGGGGGGGACCCCCGCTGGTGTTGGGCCCCCGGGGGCGGGAGGGGGGGAAAAAATGCACGAGCCACATCCGCATCCACCAGGTGGCGGTGGCCGCCGACGGCGGCGATGACTTTTTCGGGAAATCCGATGTCCACACTGAGCACTTCTCCGGCCGCTCCTGCACCGGGATGCTCGAAGAGCCCGACCTTGGGCGCGCCGATAGTGGCCGTAACATGCGCGCGCACGCTTTCGGTGGCCCTGCAATTCTCGTTTCCGGAAATGCCGCTGGGCACGTCTACCGCGAGAACGCGCGTGGCGTGATCATTCAAGAGCCGCGCCGCCGCGAGCCCGGGTTCGCGAAGCCCACCGCTGAGCCCGGTGCCGAAGAGCGCGTCCACGGCCAGATCGCAGGCTTCCAATTGACGGGCGCAGAGGGAGCGGGCGTCATCATCTCCCAAAGGGAAGATAGCCGGTTGCAGGGGTAGCAGTTTCTCGAAGGCCAGGCGTGCGTCGGCCGAGAGTTGGTCGGGAGGAGCCAGCAGGAAGATGGTGACACCTGCGCCCTCCTGCATGAGGTGGCGGGCGATGACGAATCCGTCGCCGCCATTGTTGCCTTTGCCGCAAAGCAACAAGACCCGCCGACCGACCAGGTGACCGGCAAAACGACGGCGGATGATATCGAACACGCCGCGGCCGGCCCGCTCCATGAGTTCGGGGCCGGGCACGAGGCCGCCGTCGATGGTACGGCGGTCCACCTCGCGCATTTCCGCAGCGGTCAGAAGATGCATTACCTATCCGTGTTCAGAATGAGCGGCAGACCGTCCTTTCCACCGACGATCACGATCTTCGCATTGGGGCTGTTGGCCAGCTTCTCGGTGGCTTCAATGCCCTTCCAGCGCAGCAGGTCTTCGTTGATGCCTTCGCTCACGATGGCCTGGAAGTCGCGGATACCCTCGGCCTCGATGCGCTTACGATTGGCTTCCTGGGTTTCCCGATCCAGGACGAAGCGCATACGCTCCGATTCCTGCTCCGACTGCAGCTTGAACTCGATGGCCTGGGCCAGGGTGGGCGGCAGGGTCACAGACCGCAGCAGCACTTTTTCAAGCATTACGCCGCGCTCGGCGAAAACCGGGCCGAGTTCTTCCATGATAGTGCGCACGATGTCTTCGCGCTGGGCCGTGTAGAGTGCCTTGGCCTCGTAGTTGGTCGTCGCCCCGCGCACCTTGGCGCGCAGCTGTGGAATGATGAAGACCCGCGCGTAGTTCACACCGACGGTCCGGTAGACCTCGGGGGCCGCCGAGGCCTCAAGCCTATACAGGATAGACAGGTCCAGGGTCACGTTCATGCCCTCTTTGCTGGGCACGTTGGCCGTTTCCGTGACCTCCTGGGTGCGCGTGTCCATGGGACGAATGCTCAGAAGCGGATTGACCAGGTGAATGCCCGGCTTGAGCGTATTGTCTGAGATGTTGCCGAAGAGATCCTTGAGGCCCACGTGCCCGGCGGGAATAGAGACCACGCTCTGGGCGATGATCCCGATGATGCCGATGGCGGCCAGAACGGAGCCCACGGTCTTCGGTCGTCCCTGGCGCATGGAGCTTGGCGCGAAGAAAACTATGCCGATTCCCGCAATGAGCAATAGTAAGAAGAGTACCAGATTCATGACATCCTCCCGGATCGTTTGGTTTTCTCAACCATAGTGGTACCGCTTGGAAGCGAAGTCAATCACCGAGAGAGAACCCTGGCGCAGATCGCGGCCTGCGAATATACTGCCGCCCATGATTCCCAAGGACGAACTCAGCGCGCGCGTGAACAACTGGATGCTCCTGCTCTTCGCGGGAGTGAGCCTCCTGGTCTATCAATTCCTGGCGGCCAGCCTGGTGCTGACCTGGGAAACGTCCTGGGCTCTATCGTCGGGAATCATCGTGGGCGTGATTCTTGGCATCCTGCTGCCCTTCCGCACTTTGGCTCGTAAGCTGGAACTGTCATTTAGCAGCCAGTGGCTTTTCGGTGGTTTCGATATCTGGACGGCATTTCTGGTCTCGGCCGCCACGCTCAGCCTGATTCCCGCCCTGGAAGTGGTCACCAATCCGGTGACGCGATTCTTCCCGCCCAGCAGCGAGTACTTCCGCTTCGTGAACATGATGCGCCCCGACGGCCTGTGGGAAACCGGGCTCATCGTGGCGGCCATCGTGGTGGTGGTGCCTATTGGCGAGGAACTGCTCTTTCGCGGCCTGGTCATGCGCGTGCTCTTTCGGCACTCGCGACCGGTCCTGGCCGTGCTGCTCTCGGGATTGTTGTTCGGTGTGATCCATCCGCTTTTCAGTGCGCCGGCTGTGGCGCTGCTGGGCATCTGGTTCGGCTTCCTGCTGCTCTGGGGGGGGAATCTCTGGTATCCCATCCTGGCGCATGGAATCTGGAATCTGGCCAACCTGGCCATCCTGCTGAACTACCCGCGGGAAAATCTAGAAGAGGCCATGGCCTCGCCCTTCTCGGGCTCACCGCTGCTTTGGATGGCCGTCAGTCTGCTGCTCTTCGGCTTCTTCGCCGCCATCAGCCAGCGAAGGCTATCGGAGTAGGACCAGCTTCCGAGATGCCCTAGTCCCTTCGGTCTGAAGGCTGAGGAAGTAGACGCCGCTGGCGAGTTCGCGGCCCTGCCCATTGCGCCCATCCCAGACGAGTTCGTGATCGCCGGAGCGAAGGACGCCGTCCGCGAGTTCCGCCTGCTCCCGGCCCGCCAGGTCCGAGATCCAAAGGCGAACCCGCTGGACTTCCGGCAGACTGAACCGGATCGTGGTCCTCGGATTGAAGGGGTTGGGGTATGCGGAAATCCGCTGAGCAGCCGCAGGCTCCTCAACGCTCGTCGCCTCCGGCGGTATCCAGAGCGCGATCTTCGAGGAAGGCAGGCCGCCCGCCTCCGTGAACAAGCCGCCCACATAGATTCCGCCCTGGTGCTCGAAGATGGCCTTCGGGTAGTGATTCAATCCCGTGCCCAGGGCATTCCAGGCTTCTCCATCCCAACGGGCGATGCGGTTGCAGACAATCTCGCCGACCTCGACGAATTGGCCACCCACATAGAGATCTTCTTCATGGGCGGAGAGGACTTCTGCCTGGTAGTTGAGGCCGCCTCCCAACTGCGACCACGTATGCCCATCCCACTGGGCGAGGTAGCTAAGCTGAATCGGACCGCTGGACTCGAATTTCCCGCCGGCAATCAGCTTTCCTGCATAGGATTCAATCTGGAAAACGTCGTCGTCGAAGCCCTCTCCCAGGGGCAGCCACTCCTGGCCGTCCCAGCGGGCGATGTGGTTCAGCGTATGACCCACGGTCGCTGTGAACGCGCCGCTGGCGATGAGATCGCCATTGTACTCGCAGAGATCTCCCACCGCCTGGTTCACACCGTAGCCCACGGGATGCCACTGGTTGCCGTCCCAGCGGGCGACACAACCCACACCTTGATCATCCACGTAGTCGAAAGCGCCGCCCGCGATGAGATCGCCTTCAAACTCCAGTAGCTTTTCCACTGTGCCATTGAAGTAGCCCATGGAATGCCACTGGTTGCCGTCCCAGCGCGCGATGCGCCGGGCCGGTTCGCTGCCCGCTTCGGTGAAGTAGCCGCCGACGATGAGATCGCCCTGGTAGACGATGGCGGCGACCCCTCCGCTGTTAACTCCACTACCAAGGGAGTCCCAATTCGCACCATTCCAAGAAGCAATTCGACTAGCAGGCAAGCTTCCTGCAGAAGTGAAGCCACCCAACGCTATTACCTGTTCTGAGAAATTGGCGAATGCATACACCACATTGTCCATACCCTGCTCTGCGAAACCATCCCACCAAAACCCCTCTTCCCTGTTCGATGGCGTTTGGGGTAATTTCGTGGAAAAGCTGTCATGTTGGAAAAATGTTGTGGTGTTAACTGCAGATAATGGAATCAGCCAGAGCAAAAGCGCAAGCAAGCTTCGAGATGTTGAGTTCATCATAGACTCACTTCAGCATTACAAAACGTTCGGTCAGCCGATGGCCCATGTCGTCTTTGATTGAAAGTATAGCACTTCAGGGCTTCGTGTGGGCCGCAAGCCCAGCCTTAACAGCAAGCGAGCCACCTCGCTCGTGCAGATGCCGATGACAGCTTGAACAGAGCGTGATCAAGTTCTCTTCGCAGTTGTCGCCGCCGCGGTTGTGTGGTTTGAGGTGATGCACTTCCAGGAAGTTGGTGGATCGGCAACCCTTGGTTTGGCAGCGGTGACCGTCGTGCATCAGCACTGCCCTCCTTCGTGACGGCAGAATGCTGGACTTGTTGCGCTGGCCGGGCGCGAGCACGCTTGAGTCACAATCGATCTGAGCGCTTTCCGCTGTACTCAATTGACGTCGCTCCGGGCCCACGGTTTTCGATTCGCAGATCGGGCAATGCTGCACGACAACCTGATAGGGCGATCCGCCGCTGTCCACCCGGGTGGACTCTCCAAGTAAAGACTCCAGCGCCATGAGCAGCACTTGCTCACGGTCGCATTGGTGCTTCTTCATGAGCTTCTCAAGCATGGTCT
>JACNKJ010000257.1 GCA_014382085.1 bacterium | reverse complement strand
TGGATCTGCGTCCCAGGGTCTACGCGGAGGAGAGCCGTCACATTATGGCCATCCTCCACGAGTATTCGCCCCGGGTGCAGCCCCTGAGCTTGGACGAGGCGTTCTTCGATTTGACGGGTACCGAATTGCTCTTCGGGCCCCCGGAAGAGACCGTGCTCGACATCAAGCGCCGCATCCAGAAGGAACGGGGTTTGGTCTCTTCCGTGGGGCTTGCTTCCGTCAAGTTCGTGGCGAAGATCGCCTCGGATCTCGACAAGCCCGACGGGGTCGTCATCGTGCCGCCGGGCACGGAGAAAGACTTCCTCCATCCGTTGCAAGTTCAGCGGCTCTGGGGTGTGGGTCCCAAGACCTTCGAGCAACTCGAGAAGTTCGGAGTGGCGACCATCGGGGACCTGGCCCAGATCGGCCAGGAACGTCTCATCGAGCGCTTTGGGAAGTGGGGGCTGCGGCTTTGGAATCTGTCCCAGGGTATCGACCCACGGGGCGTGGAGCCGCATCACGAGGAGAAATCCGTCGGGCATGAACACACTTACGACGAGGATCAGGACAGTGTCGATGTCTTCGAGCGCACTCTGCTCGCCCTCGCTGAAAAGGTGGCCCGCCGACTCCGTAAGCACGGGATGGCCGGACGTACCCTTACCTTGAAGTTCCGCACGGCATCGTTCCGCACCCTGACCCGATCGGTCACGGGAAGCGAGTACCTGGATCAGGGCCCTCTCATCTACGAGACGGCCCGCGCCCTCATGAAGAAGGCGGATCGCAGGGGTGAAAAAGTTCGGCTTTTGGGCATATCGCTCAGCAGCCTGCTGCCCCGCAGTCAGGTGCCTCGCACGCTTTTTGACGGAATGGAGCCTAAGACCGGCGAGAAGATCGACCGGGCTGTGGATGAACTGGGCAGGCGCTATGGAACGGACACCGTTCAACGTGCTCGCCTTGTGGAAAGGAGAGCGTCGTGAACGCCAACCCGCAAACTATCCTGCCTTTCGCCTCTGCCACTCTCAGCTGGGACGAGGTCCTAGCCAATGGCCTCAGTGCCGTCAACGAAACCGGGGAGCTCCGGACGATGAACCCGGCCCATCTTCCACCGGAGCCGGATCTTCCCGACATCTACGCCCTTTGCCCTGGATGCGATGAGCATGCGGGTGGAGGCATCTTCCCGGCCGCCGAGCTTCTGCTCAGCGACGCTTGCCCTGCCGGGCGGCGCCTGCGCGGTAGCGCGGCCGGTCAATACTTTGAGGAGAAGGAGGATCCTTCGGTCGAAAGGGAGGGTTCGACCGAGGCGATTTTGAGGCGTCGAAGTTCGGCGGATCCCTCCTCTCTCCTCAATTCACATGCGGACAACCGGCTCCGGGGAGGCTCGTTTCCCCGTTTCGAGGCTCTCACCCCCGAGTCTTCTCCGGATGCCGGACCGCGCTTCTCCTTGACCCGAGTGCTGGCTCTGTGTTCCGGTTACGCGGAAACACAGAAGCTTCGACTCACCCGGGCCTGGTTCTTCCGCAGGAGGGCCGCAGTATGCAAAAGCAGACTCTCACGGATCGCCAACGCAGCATCCTCGATTTCCTAGGGGACTACCTCGAGGAAAACGGTTATCCGCCCACTTTGCGCGAGATCGGCGCGCACTTCGGAATTCGCTCGCCCCGAGGCGTCCAGGATCACCTGGAGGCCTTGGAGCGTAAGGGGCATATCCGCCGCCAGCGTGAGACTTCCAGAGGTATCGAACTACTCGATCACCGCCCGGCTTCTTCTGACAACGTCATTCGCCTGCCTTTGGTGGGACGGGTCGCTGCGGGGCAGCCAGTTTTGTCCGAGGAGAACATCGACGACTGGATGGAAATCGACTCGGCCCTGGCCAAGAAGGGCAACTTCCTGCTAAAAGTGGTGGGGGAATCCATGATCGAGGCCCATATCCTTGATGGCGACACCCTGGTGGTGGAATCGCGGGAGGAAGCCCGGAACGGTGAGATCGTTGTGGCCTTGGTGGATGACGAGGCCACGGTGAAAACCTTCTACAAGGAAAAGGGAGCTATTCGCCTTCAGCCTGAGAATGCGGAAATGGATCCCATCATCGTGCCGGCAGGTTCTGCCGAAGTGCGTGTTATCGGAAAAGTGCTGGCGGTCCTTCGAGTATTGTAAGGCCCCTAAGTCATAAGAAAATAGGCCTTTAGGCGAATAGCTTAAAGGTCTTTCTGTGTCTAGGAGTATTGGGGGATCACGCCATAAAAAACCGAAAAGAAGTGCATCATTGTGCCGGCGATCACGAATAGGTGCCAGACCGCGTGATGATAGGGGAGCTTCTTCCAGGCGTAGAAGATCGTACCGAAGGTGTAGGCAAGACCACCGAGACCCAGAAAGATCAGGCTGTCCATAGGAACGGAATTGAGTATCGGTTTAATGGCAATGATGATGAGCCAGCTAAGGCCCAGGTAGAATCCCAGGGAAAGATATTTGTTCGGCTTTTCAAATAGGACTTCGAAAAGGATCCCCAAAATCGCCAATCCCCAAGCCAAGCCGAAGAGCGTCCATCCCCAGGGACCTCGCAGGTTCACAAGAACAAAGGGCGTGTAACTTCCCGCGATGAGGAAGTAGATGGCTGCGTGGTCAAGCTTGCGAAAGAGACCCTTCACGCGTGGCCAGGGGAAACCATGATAAAGGGTGGATACCGTGTAGAGTACCACCATGCTCGCACCAAAAATACTGACACCTACCACATGCCAGGCTTCACCGCGTATGGCCGCGTAGACAATGAGAATCACCAAGCCTGCCATGCTAAGTAGAGCACCTAGCCCATGGGTGATGCTGTTGGCGATTTCTTCGTTGCGCGTGTATTGTTTTTCTCGATGCGGCATAGTAGCAAGCTAGCTCAGTGGCGGTGAAGGCACAAGCTGGGTTTGGCCAAGAAGAAGCTCGCAATTCACTCGGGCTCACATATGGCAGAGTTCCTATTTGCTTAGAAGCAGTTTGCAGGTGGCCGCTCCTGCCTCGGTTTTAAGTCTGGCCAAGTAAAGTCCCGAGGCCGAGCTATCAGAATTCCAGATTACACGATGCTCTCCCTCCCGCAATGTTTCATCCCGCAGGACCTCTACTCGCTTTCCGCTTACATCGTAGATGGAAAGCTCAACATGGCTCTCTCGCAGCAAGGTGAAGCTCAATTCCACCTGGGGATTGAAAGGGTTGGGATAGGCCGCCAGTTCTACCACCTCGAAACTCGCACTGGGAGTTTCTCCCGCAGCGCTGCTCATTCCCGCATCGCGCACACACCGAACATGATTGTAGATACGAACCACGTCGCCCTGAGGACCATGCCCATAGGGGAAGTCTGCAGGGTCGCCTTCTTTGGGATCGCTTCGCTGGCAACCCGCACCATGAACATCCAGCAGTTCATAGTTACCCGAGCCCGGGGGAAATTCCATGAAGCCGTAGCCTGTTCCGAATGCGATGTAGGCTGCGTAGTCTCCGAAGCCCAGGAAGTTGGCGTGGGTGGTGGAGGTCCAGTAGAAGGGGAAATCGCTGCCTCCACCTGACTGAATGATCGTGGAGCTGTCGAAGACAGGATCGATGGCTGCTGTGCCATCTGTGGCCGGCGAGCGGCTGTAGTCGACGATGGCCTGCAGTTCTTTTGCATTGGGAAGGCGCCAGTCGGAAAATCCACCGTAGTCGAGATTTTCTGCCCAGTCGAGGGCCTGTTCCCAATTGAGTGCGCCATCGGCATCGTCGCCAGCGCCCAAGTGCCCGCTGTCCTGCTTCATCCACATGAGGCCAGAGGCCTGGTCGGTGATGGTGCCGTCGTTGTTGTCTTCGAAGTCATTGAGTCCGTAGACCATTTCCCCACGCACAAATTGCACGAAGAATGTCTTGTCGCCTCCGGACTGTGGGTCGGTGAGGCCGTAGCCTTTGATTCGACCATCGGCGAAGTTCACACCGAAGGCGGTTTCATCTCCGTGCATAGTCGTATCGACGTACAGGTTGCTGGATAGATACTGCGAATCGATAATGCGTTCGCCTGCCTGAGTGTCGCCGTACTCGAAAATGAAATAGTCGGTGTCGATGAATGGCGTGAGCTCCGAAGTATCCTCACCCTCGAATCCGCTGGGATCGGTTCCGTTGAACAGGATGAGAGAGTAGAGCTCCTTGATGCTGGGCAAGCGCCAATCATCGTAGCCGGCAAGATCGAAGGACTCGAGAAGGGTCAGAGCCTGGGGCAGGGACATCTTCGTACCAGGATTCTGCTGCCACATGAGCCCGGTGTTCAGGTCGGTGACGGTGCCGTTGCCATTGTTCTGATAGGAGGCCAACGGGCCTACGTACTGAGAGTCCTGCCCGTAAAATGATTCACCTTCGGCAGGGCAGCTGATTTCCGCGGAGTTGCCATAGCAGATTTCCTGTTCCGTGTCCGGGATTCGAAATTCCACCAGTGGTGTTTGATCTTCACTGGGACCGGTGCCGTCTTCGGCGCAGCCTGAACTGAGAGGGACGATTAGGCAGAGAAGCAGGATCGGATATATCCGATTCATAGGGCACCTCCCGGGTGACGTGAAAGGAAGGACAGGGGGCTCGAGCCGAACGCGGCATTCTTGGATCTACGGGATGTGGACGCTCGCGGTCTCACCTCACGCTCCAGCTCGATGACTCGCAAGTCGCGTCTCGGAGAGCCGCTTCGCTTGCCTTGGCCCGTCCACCCGGGTGGACGGGCCAGTGTAAGCCTGGAAACCCGCGCGTCGCGACTCTTCGAGCGCGACTTGTGAGGCGAGCCAAAGTATAGCCATTGGAAGGCCTTGCTTCTCTCGCCGAACCGGAGACGCGAGAAGAGGTCGCAAGCGCCCCTACGGGATGTGCTCGCCGGCCCTTGGCCGGCTCACAGGTTCGACCCGCCTGAAATCGGAGCGGGCCTCACTGAACCCGTACTGTGACTCATATCCCGAAAGAGACAAAAAGGCCCGAAGGCAGAAGCCTTCGAGCCTTTCCGGTATCCCCTACGGGATTTGAACCCGTGTCGCCAGGTCGAAAACCTGGTGTCCTGACCAGGCTAGACGAAGGGGACATAAGCGCCGATTCTCACCGGCGGCCCGCCAATCTGGCAAGG
>JACNKJ010000122.1 GCA_014382085.1 bacterium | reverse complement strand
CACGGGAGTGGCGCTGCACTTCGCCGGCGGGGCGGCGGGAAACAGTGTTCAGACTATCGATCTGAGTTTCGCGGCTCTGGACACCCTGGTGGTCAACGGCCAGTGGATCGTCGAGTTTTCAGGTTGGCAGCATCTCGAAGCCTGGACGGTTTGGGCGGGCGACGAGGTGGACATCAACAATGGCGTGTTCATTGAAGTCTACATAGCCGAAAGCACCGACGCCTCGGAGCATGCGGACAGCGGGCTACGCGTGATGAACAACCCCTTCATGAATCGGACTGAGTTTAGACTCAATCTGGCCGCCGAAGAAAATCTGCGTTTGGAGATTTTCGATGTCACTGGCAGGCGTGTGGATGTCATCGACGCGGGGCGTCGCGGGGCAGGTGAGCACCGCTTGACCTGGGATGGTCGCAATCTGCCGGCGGGAGTTTATCTCTATCGCTTTCAGTCGCGTAAAGGCGTGAAGTCGGGCCGAGTCGTAAAATTGAAATAGCAAGGTCGACGCCATGGAGAATCATACACTGGCCGACTATCCCGAACTGCATGAATTCGGATGGACTGCCCGATGGCAGGCCCTCTTTGCGGAACATCGGGCTGAGGATCGTTTACCCGCAAGAGTCTTACGTGGCGATCGCGGCAGTGCCCTGGTGCAGACACCCCAGGGTGTGGAGCGTGCAAAATCCTCCGTGCGCCTTCTGAAAGAAACTCCGCAGGCCTCGGATCTGCCCATTGTGGGAGATTGGGTGGTCCTTCACCGTCCTGAAGATCTCGATTTCCCTCAAATCGAAAAAGTGCTGGAAAGAAAAAGTGCCATAAGACGGGGTGATCCGGACAAGACTTCCGACACACAGGTTTTAGCAGCCAACGTTGATGTGATCTTCGTCGTACATCCTATCGCCGATGCGCCGCATCTGAGACGCATTGAGCGGGAATTGTCTTTGGCCTGGGATGCCTCGGCGAAACCTGTCGTAGTCTTGAGCAAAGCTGACCTATCCACCGATCCCGAAGGATGCATGGAATCGGTTGCATCCATCGCCTTGGGTGTGGATATCCTACTTGTGAACGCGCTGGAAAAAAGCAGCTGCGAGCAGCTCCTCAAGTACATCACCGGCCATCAAAGCGCGGTTCTCTTCGGCCCTTCCGGTGCCGGAAAGTCCACCATCATCAATTCAATTTTAGGCGAGGATCGTCTGAGTACCCAGGAGGTTCGCGAGGTGGACGGAGGTGGGCGACACACAACCGTTGCTCGTGAATTGATCAACATTCCAGGCTCAGGGATCATCATTGATACGCCGGGCTTGCGCGTGCTGGGATTGACGGGGTCGGCAGAGGGTATAAGCTCCGCATTTTCTGACATTGAAGAGCTTGCGCTGGCCTGCAGGTTTCGGGATTGCAGCCACAATCATGAGCCGGGCTGCGCGGTTCAAATAGCCATCGAGGGGAGTACTCTTCTTCCGGAGCGTCTGGCGAGCTACAACAAGTTGATGAAAGAGGCGCAGTTTGCGGCGCGGAAAACCGATGCTCGGCTTCGAGCAGAGGAAGAAAGCAAGTGGAAGCTTGTATCCAAGGCGGCGAGGGAATTCAATAAACGCAAGAAAAGGGATTAACAAGGCAAGCCTATGGTGACCAGGTTCGCGTCCACCCGGATCGTTCTGAAGCAGGGTGACATCACCCGAGAGAAGGTTGATGCCATCGTCAACGCGGCCAACTCGCACATGCGCGGTGGTGGCGGCGTGGACGGGGCCATTCACAGGGCGGGTGGTCCCGCAATTCTCGAAGACTGCAAACGTGTGGTTCCCGACGGCACTAGCTTGGCGCCGGGCAAGGTCGTGATGACCACGGCGGGCCAATTGCCCGCGCGTGTGGTCATCCATACCGTGGGCCCAGTTTGGGCAGGTGGCAGCCAAGGCGAAGACGAGACATTGGCCCTCTGTTACATCAACTGCCTTCACCTTGCAGCCAGCGCCGGCCTCAAGACCCTCGCTTTCCCGGCCATCAGCACAGGAGTCTACGGCTACCCCTTTGACCTGGCCTGCTCTCTCGCCCTTCATGTGATCCGTGAATTCTGCCGAGTGCATCCTGCTGTAATAGAAGAAGTTAGATTGATCTATTTCAATCAGGCCGACCACCAGGCCGCGAAAACCCACCTTTCCGCCTTGAATTCGGAGTAGCTGGACCCAGGCCCCCCAAATGTTCGGAATTACGGTGATTTTCCCAAATGAAGATTGATTTCGCCTTGGCCCTGCCTATCATATGGCCATGAAGCCTCTCAAAATCGACGAGATCGATCGGAAGATCCTCTGCATCCTCCAAAAAGAAGGAAGGCTGCCCAACGCTCGCCTGGCAGAGCGGGTTGGACTGAGCCCCCCTTCCGTGCTCGAACGCGTGCGCAAAATGGAGGAGCGGGGCGTCATCCGGGGATACATGGCCCAGGTGGAAGAGGAGTTGCTCGGCATGAAGGCCACGGTCTTCGTGAGCGTAACTCTTTCATTCCACAATGCGGAGGCCATCAACAACTTCCAGCGAACCATCTTGGATATGCCGGAGGTCATCGAGGCGCATCACGTAACCGGTGAGGACGACTACCTTCTCAAGGTGGTGCTGCCCGACATCGGTGCCTACGAGTCTTTCCTATTGGACAAGCTCACGCGCATCGAAGGAGTGAACAAAGTGAAAAGCTCCTTCGTGCTTTCGAAACTCAAGCGCGGCGGAATGCTGCCGCTGCAACCGGACGGCTGCTGACCGTCCCAGGAGGTTAGGGATGCAGAAGATCGCCCTCATCGGCTTCGGTAACGTGGGACAAGGTCTCGCGGAAATTCTCCGAACGAAGAAGGCCAGCTTGAAGCGCAAGCAGAAGTACGAATTCGCGGTGGTCGCCATCAGCGATTTCAAGCTGGGATCGGTCTACGACCCCAAGGGCATCGATCTGAAACGTGCCCTGGAAGCCGTGCGCAAGAAGGGCAGCCTGGACGCTTACAAAGGCGGCACCCACGGTTGGGACGCCATGACCACTATCAAGAAGAGCAAGGCCGATGTGGTCGTGGAACTGGCCTACACCGACCTGGCCACCGGTCAGCCCGCCATCGGTCACTGCCGTGAAGCGCTCAAGCGGGGCATGAGCGTGGTCACCAGCAACAAGGGACCGGCCGCGCTGGCCTATCCGGCGCTGAGCCGTTTGGCCAAGAAAAACAAGGCTCATTTCTTCATCGAAGGTACCGTCATGAGCGGAACGCCCGTGCTCAACGTGGGCATGAACGATCTGGCCGGCAACGATTTCAAATCCATCTCGGGTATTCTCAACGGCACGACCAACTACATGCTCAGCGAAATGGAAAAGGGCATGAGTTACGACGCGGTTCTCGATAAGGCGCAGAAGCTCGGTTACGCCGAAGCCGACCCCACGGGCGACGTGGAAGGCATCGACGCAGCAGGCAAGGTGACCATCCTGGCCAACATGTTCATGGATGCCAAGATCACTCCCGCCGACGTGCGCCGCCGCGGCATTACCCGCCTCAAGCCCGCCGACATCGAGATGGCAAAAAAGGGCGGCAAGCGCTGGAAGCTTATCGGCTCGGTGAAGCGCAAGAAGGACGGCAGTATCGACGCCTCCGTGCGTCCGGTCATGCTGCCTCTGGACGATCCTCTCGCCGGCGTCATGGGACCCACCAACGCCGTCACCTTCGACACCGACCTTCTCGGCAAGGTCACCGTGGTCGGCCCCGGCGCCGGTCGCATCGAAACGGGTTACTCCATTCTCACCGATCTCTTGGCCATTGAAAGGAGCTGCTCGTGAGCACTTACACCCTAGCCGTAGTCGGAGCCCTGGGCAACGTGGGCACCGAAATGCGAAAGACCCTCGAGCGCAGTGACCTCCCCATCGAAAAGCTCGTTCTCATGGACGTACCCGAGAACGCCGGCAAGATCGTGGAATGGAAGGGTCAGAGTATCACCGTGGTCACCGCCGAAGCCGACGCTTTCGAAGGCGTTGACATCGCCCTGTTCAGCGCGGGCGAAGCGGCGGCTCTGGAGCTGGCCCCCGAGGCCGTGAAACGCGGATGCGTTTGCGTCGACAACAGCACGGCCTTCCGCGGAAGCGACGTGGATCCTCTGGTCATCCCCGAGGTGAATCCTGAAGCTTTGGACAATCATCGCGGTATCATCGCCAATCCCAATTGCTCAACCATCCAAATGCTGGTGGCGCTCAAGCCCATCCACGACGCCTACAAGATCAAGCGCGTGGTGGTCAGCACCTATCAGGCCGTGAGTGGATCGGGACAGGCGGCGGTGGACGAACTGCATCAGCAGACCCGCGCCTTCGCCGAGGGCGGCGAGCTCAAGGTGAATGTCTACCCCCACCAGATCGCCTTCAATGCGCTACCGCACATCGACGTCTTCGAAGCCAATGGCTATACGAAGGAAGAGATGAAGATGATCAACGAGACGCACAAGATTCTCGATCCGGCCATCGGCGTCACAGCCACCACCGTGCGCATGCCCGTGGTGAACGGTCACAGCGAGAGCCTGAACATCGAAACCGAGAAGCCCTTCGATCTCAGCGCGGTGCGCGAGCTCATGGCCAAGGCACCGGGTGTGGTGGTCGAAGATGATCCCGCGAATAATGTCTATCCCATGGCGCTGACGGCCACGGGCAAGGATCCCGTTTACGTGGGTCGTCTTCGCATTGATGAATCTCAGCCGAACACCATGAACATGTGGTGTGTCAGCGACAACCTGCTCAAAGGCGCGGCGCTGAACACCGTGCAGATCGCCGGCGAGCTCATCGCGCGTGGACTAGTGAAGGTGCCTGTTGCCTGAGTTGGTCGTCATGAAGTTCGGCGGCACCAGCGTGCGGGACGATGAGTCCCGCGCCGCCGCCTTGGCGCAGGTTCGTCGGCATTATAAGGTGGGTAAGCGCATCGTTATCGTGGTGAGCGCCATGGGAAGGCAGGGCGAGCCCTATGCCACCGATACGCTCATCGGACTGCTGCGCGATGTGGGCGAACCGGTGACCCCCAGGGAATTGGACTTGATCATGAGCTGTGGAGAGACCATCTCCGCAGCTTTTTTTGCGCACCTGCTCAG
>JACNKJ010000216.1 GCA_014382085.1 bacterium | reverse complement strand
TCGAAGCGCGGATATACCATCGCCCAGGTAATAGAAGTCGGCCTTGGCCGGCAGGGCCGCGTGATCCACTGCGGGTGTGGCCGAACAGTGGGCCACCTCGAAGCTGGGCGCGTCGTTGAGGCCGTCGCCCACCATGAGCGTGTCGCCTGAATCGAGTTCACGGACCTTGTCGGCCTTGGCTTCCGGTGTCAACCCGCCTATGGCCTGCCGAGTATCGATGCCTAGTCGCGGCGCGGCCGCCGCAACCTTTTCGGGCGCGTCGCCGCTGAGCAGGTGAAGCTCGTAACCGAGATTCGACAAGGTCTCGATTTCATCGGTGGCGCCTGGGCGGATTGCCTCTTGAAAACGGAAATGCGCGAGGGCGATCCCATCACAACTGAAGATGGTGGCATCGGCAGAAATTTCATTTCCACAGAACGATGACCGGCCGAGTCGCCAGGTTTTATCGCCTTGCTTCCATTCCAATCCCATGCCTGCGAACTCGATGACTTCCTCACTGCGGGAATCCAGAGTGCCGCTACCTAGTTCGGTGGCCAAGGCGCGGCTCACTGGATGCAAGCTGCGGTTGGCCATGTTACGCAAGGTGTCGCGTGTTTCCTCGCTTAGGGCACTAAGCTCCTGGCGCGAATCATCCGTGAGTGAAAGCTTGCCGGCGGTGAGTGTGCCGGTCTTGTCGAAGAGAACCTTGCGCACGGCGAGAGCGCGATCGAAAAATCCGCTTCGGCGGATAAGAACGCCCCGTCGCCTTAGCGCCGACTGAATCATTTCATGAGCCAGGGGTGTGGCCAGTCCCAGGGCGCAGGGGCAGGTGACCACCAGCACGGCCACGGTAACTTCCAGAGCTTTTTGCAGGTCACGGCCCATCCAAATGAGAAATGCGCCGACAGCTAGAACAAGAACCGCAGCCACATAGATGCTGCTGACGCGGTGCCACCATTTCGCACCGGCCAAGCCGCCTTCTTCAGCGCCGGCGGGGCTGCGGAGTAGATCGTTGAGGCGGCTCTCTGTGAAATCCTGACTGGCGGCGGCGCGGAAGCCTGCGCGCCCTGCGTTGAAGGCTCCGGCGGGAAGGCGATCGCCGGGTTGGTATTCGCGTTTTTCACTTTCGCCGGTGATCCAATCCAAGGCGAGCTCGGCGGGGCGACGCATGAGCACGGCCTCCACCGGCAACAGATCGCCGGGCGCGATCCAGAGTTCATCGCCGGTAAGTAGATCGGTGGCCGGCGCCGACTCCAGAGTGTCGTCGCGATAGCGCCGGGTGAACAGGTTCTCCACACCTTCGGCTTCCAGCAGTGCATTGCGATTTCGTTCGAGAATGCGTTCCTGGGTCCAGCGCCCCACCAACATGAGGGCCACAAAAATGGTGAGTGTGTCGAAGTAGGCTGCCTCGGGGCCATGAAGGAAGTAGGAGAGCACGGATCCGCCGTAGGCCAGAATGATGCCCAGGGAGATGGGCAGGTCCAGGTGCGCCACACGCCGACGAAGGCCCTGCCAAGCGGCTCGCATGAAGACCGTTCCGCCCACGAGCACCGAGAGGGTGGCCAGTGCGAAGTTCACCCAACCGAAGAAGCTGTAGACCAGTCCGTCGGCGGCGCTCAGGCCGAAATAGTAGCTGGCCGAGAAGATCATCACGTTCATGGCGATGGCGATGCTCACGCCCATGCGCACCAAGAGGGCGCGGGAGGCCCCCGCCGAACGTTTGCGACTGGGGCCGAAGCGGTAGCCGAATTTTTCGATGAGGGCGAGCCAGCGTTTGAGCTTGGCTCGGTCGCCGTTCCAACTCAGGTCGACCTTACCCAGACTTGGATTGATGCGGATGCTTCCATCGCCCAGCTCGCGCTCGTGCATTTCTTCGATAAGCCAGACGCAGGCGGCGCAGTGCACGCCCTGGATGTCCAGGCTGATGGGACCGGTCTCAGCTTCGGGACTGTCGAGGACGGAATCCAGCCAGGCGTAGCTATCCGATCGCAATTCGCTGGCCGGGGGCACGATGTCGGGCTTCAGATCATAATAGCGATCGAGTCCCTCACCCTGGATCAGATGGAAGACGGTCCTGCAACCGGCGCAGCAAAAAGGCCCATCTTCTTCCTTGTGAAATTTATCGAGAGGGTTGCCACAATGGATGCAGACTCCAGGCTTTGCGCCTGGGCCGGGCAGGATAGATGAGGCATCCGGGGAGGGCATGATTACCTACGGCGAAAAAAAGATCCGGGAATCCTGACTGCAGGGGAGGAGAATAGTCAGAGCCAGTCTTATAGTCAACGCCAATGTGGAGTTAAGAGCGTTATTACCAATAGGTTGCGGAATTTGAGGTTAACTTGTCCAGTATGGGTTTTAGATCCCTACCAAAAGACCAATTCACCGAATTTGAGGTGGGGAACCAGATCAAAGGCCGCCAGGCCCCGCATGACGAGCTGTATTCCTATTATGAGCACCAGCAGGGCCGCGATCTTTTGCAGTATTGGTCGGTTGCGGGCCCCGAGCAGACGAGCGCCTCCGAAGCCGAATCCCAGCATAACGGGTACGGTACCCATGCCGTAGAAGAGCATGGCCAGGAAGCCTTGCCAGGGATTACCCGTGGCGGCGGCGGTGAGGCCGGCGGTATAGACCGGGCCGCAGGGCAGGAAGCCATTGGCGAGCCCTAAAACCAAGGAAGCCCTGGTGGTGGGGCTGGCCAGAAGCTTAGCCACGATTCCGGTGGCCTTGCGGCTGAGGGGGTTGTTCTCCATCCAGCGGATGGTGGGCAGCCATCCCATAAGGCCGAAGCCCAGTGGAAGCATGATCAGACCGGCGAAGAGGGAGAGCCCGCCCTGCCAACTTCGGGCATTGCTGCCGAAGAGTACGGCCGCACCGAGCATCCCGAAGAGAACGCCGAGGACTCCGTAGGAGAAGAGCCGGCCGCCATGATAGAGCAGCAGGGTGCCGACCATGCGCCAGCCGCGCTGGCCTTGCTTGCCGCGGGCTATGGCGAAAGCGCCTTGGAGGGGCCCGCACATGCCGATGCAGTGGCCCAGGCTGATCAGGAATCCCACGCCGAAAAGGGCGAGAAACTCGAAGGGTATGGTGTCGGCGCTAAGATTGGGCGAACAGCAGTCCATGAGGCTCCTTATACGGACATTGTAGTGAGGCGTCCTTCATATGCAAAGTCCTGAAACAATGTTGACCTGAATTGCTTCCCCGCTTCACATCTTCCCACCGGCCTGCTAGCTTCCTGCCGGTTCAATGAAGGAGATGGCTTGGATCCGCGAAAGGCTGTCATCTGGCGCCGCCGTTGGCGCTGGATACGTTTTATCCTCTTTCCACTTGCCGTGATCGGGCTCTTCCTGCTCGGGCGAAAGCTCGGATTGCAGGGCGATCTCGAGAATCTGCGCATCTGGGTCTTGGAGCAGGGGATTTGGGGTGTGGTGGTTTACGTGGCGGCCTATTCTCTGGCGGCCATGGCGGCCATCCCCGGTCTACCCTTCACCATGCTTGCCGGTGCGCTTTGGGGAAGTGTGCTGGGTGTGGCCATGGCGGTTTTCGCCTCCTGGTTCGCCGCGGGCGCAGCTTTTCTGCTCGCTCGCTATCTCGCCCGCGATTCCATCTCGCGTTGGCTCTCCAAGCGAAAGGGCTATGCGCGCCTGCAACGGGCCACCTCGGAGAGCGGCGCCATTATGGTGATCCTGAGCCGGCTTTTTCCGGTGATACCCTTTGCCCTGCTCAACTTCGGCTTCGGCCTCTCACAAATTCGCTTCGGCACCTACATGGTCTGGACTCTCGTGTCCATGCTGCCCGGCACCATCTTTTACGTGGTGGGGGGCGATGCGCTGGCCGGAGCTTTTCGCGGAGAAGGCTTGAGCACGGGGCACTATGTCGCGCTGGGGGTTATTTTGGCTTTCCTGGCAGTGGCATTTCCCTGGGCCAAGCGTCGCATGCGCGACCTGCGCGACAGTTCTGGCTCCTGAACTCCTTTTAATTTAAGCTTTTAGGGCGTTGACGCTCCGCCTGGGCAGGGAGATATTGCCAGCACTCCCACCCAGGATGTGCCTGTGAAGCTCCTCACAGTTCTACTTTTCGCGGCTCTGGCCTTGCCGGCGCCGCCAACCCAAAGCGCCGAGGCCGGTCCCATGAAACTGCCTAGTCCCGCCGAAATTGCCCAGTTGCCCGCAGACGGCGGCTCTGAATTCAATCGCCTCGTCTTCGAACGCAGTCCCTATCTCCTGCAACATGCCGACAATCCGGTGGACTGGTATCCCTGGGGTCCTGAAGCCCTCGAGCGCGCGCGCCGCGAGGATAAGCCCATTTTCCTGTCGGTGGGATACAGCACCTGCCACTGGTGCCATGTGATGGCCCATGAAAGCTTTGAGAGTGACGTCATTGCCCAAGTGATGAACGAGCATTACGTCTGCATCAAAGTGGATCGGGAAGAGCGGCCTGATATCGACAGTATCTACATGAAGGCCACGCAACTTTTGAGTGGCCGCGGTGGATGGCCCAATTCCCTGTGGCTCACACCCGATGGACGTCCCTGGTTCGCGGGTACTTATTTTCCTCCTCAGGACGGCGCCGGACGCACAGGTTTTCCAAGCATCATGACCTCGCTTTCAGAGGCATGGCGAACTCGTCGTAGTGAGGTGGAGGAGCAGGCTGATCGTTTCGCTGCGGCCATGAAGGAAATGAGCGCCGTGGGAGAAGCGGGGCAGATAAATCGTGTGCTGCTCGATCGCGCTTTTGCGAGTCTTAAAGGAAGTTTCGATGCCAATCTAGGCGGCTTCGGAACCGCGCCCAAGTTTCCTCCTCACGGCAGTTTCGCCCTACTTCTCGCCGAATACGAGCGTGAAGGAAATCCCGAACTCCTCGATATGGCCACCCATACACTCGACGCCATGATCGACGGGGGGATCCACGATCTTGTAGGCGGAGGATTCCATCGCTACTCCACTGACGCGCGCTGGTTTCTTCCGCACTTTGAGAAGATGCTCTACGACAACGCTCAGCTTCTGGGCGCGCTCGCCGACGCCTATCGCATTACCCATGATGAAGGCTACAGGCGTGCGGCCATGGGTATCGTGGATTGGTTGCGCCGCGAGATGTTGGATCCCTCCGGTGGTTTCTACTCGGG
>JACNKJ010000255.1 GCA_014382085.1 bacterium | reverse complement strand
CCGTCCACTCCGATGCCTGGGTGATAACAGAAGTGCGGAATCTCCTCGCCCAACTCCTGCGACAGGTCGATGAGCGGTGTTCCGGCCTCAGCCTCCACCTCACGCCCGTTGAATTTCATGCGAATCTTCTCAGGCATCAGCGGTCGCACTCTCCCATGACAGGGTCTAGGCTCGCGACGATGGCCACCACGTCGGCGATCATCTGGCCTTCCAGGATTTCTCGAGTGATCGAAAGATTATTGAAGCTTGGGCTGCGAATCTTAAGGCGATAAGGATGCGGGCCGCCGTCACTCACGATGTAAAAGCCCAGCTCCCCCTTGGGGGCCTCGATGGTCTCATAGATCTCGCCCAAAGGCGGCTTGATGCCTTCGGAGATGAGCTTGAAGTGATGGATGAGCTCTTCCATGGAACTATAGACCAGTTCCTTCTCGGGCAGTACGAAATCGCGGTTGTCGCTGGTGATGGGACCGTCGGGCATGCTCGCCACGGCCTGGCGCGCGATGCTCGTGCTCTGACGAATTTCCGCCATACGAACCAGGTAACGGTCCATGCAATCACCATGCTTGCCGGTGACGATATCGAAATCGAAATCGGCGTAGTCCAGGTAGGGATCGGACTTGCGCTTGTCGAAGGCAATCCCCGAGGCGCGCAGGTTGGGCCCGGTGAGTCCATAGCTCAGCGCCATTTCGGGAGGAATCACTCCCACGCCCACATTGCGATCCAGCCAGATGCGGTTGCGATTCAGCAGGCCTTCGATGTCGTCCATGCTGCGATCGAGTTCATCGAGGAAGTGGCTCACCTTGGCGAGCCATCCACCGGGCAGGTCGCGGGACACGCCGCCGATGCGCGTGTAGCTGGTGGTCAAGCGCGTGCCCGTGAGCTCTTCGAATAGATCGTAGAGCATCTCGCGCATCTGGAATGTGTAGAAGAAGATGGTCGAGGCGCCCAAATCCAATGCGCCGGTACCTATGGCCACCAGGTGCGCGCTGATGCGCGCCAGTTCGGAAACCAGGGTGCGAATGCGGGTGGCCCGCGGCGGGATGTCGAGCCCCACAAGTTTTTCCACGGACATGGCGTAGGCCACGTTGTTGGAGAGCGGGCTCAGGTAATCAAGGCGATCCGTGTAGGGCAGGTAATTGTGATAGGTCTTTTCCTCGGCGATTTTCTCGAAACTGCGGTGCAGATAGCCCACATGCGGCTTGGCCTTCACCACCGTTTCGCCGTCCATCTCAAGCTCGATACGGAAGACGCCGTGGGTGGCCGGATGCTGAGGACCCATGTTCAGAATCATGGTGCCCTCGCGGCTGGGCTCCAGCGTGGTTTTAATCACACCCACGTCAATGGTGGGTTCAAATTGCTCACGAGGCGCGTCGCGCAGACTCTGACGATCCACGATGCCAGCTTGCAGTTTGCGCAATGCGTCGAGCAGGGCTTCCGGACGCGGAGGGCAGCCGGGAAGATAGATGTCCACCGGAAGAATTCGGTCGAGGCCCTGCACCACCGAGTAACTGTCAAACATGCCGCCGGTGCAAAGACAGGTGCCCATGGCGATAACGTACTTGGGCTCGAGCATCTGATCGTAGATGCGCCGAACCACGGGAGCCATCTTGTTGGTGAGCGTGCCCGCCACGATCATCATGTCGCTCTGCCGCGGTGAGAAACGCATGGCCTCGGCACCGAAGCGAGCCATGTCGTAACGACTGGCCACCGTGGACATCATTTCGATAGCACAGCAGGAGATTCCCATGGGCATGGGCCAGAGTGAATTCTTTTGAGCCCAGTTGACGGCCTTGTCCATGGTCGTGGTGAGCACGTCCACGCTGAGGCCGTGACTCTGGGGGTTGGGCTGACTCATTCATCCTCCTGGAGGGGGCGAGGGATTAACCCTCCGGGCACTCAAACTAAGCAGGGCCGCAGCATAAATCCATAGATGTGTTGGGTCAATGGACTTGCGCAGCCGGCCATCGGAGTACAAGAGCTTCTTGGGGTAAACTGTAAACGATCGGATAGTCCAATCGTCGAAAATATCGACGCCCGTCTCGAGGCGAGCCGATCTCCAAACACAAGTCCCGCCCGCGCTCTGCAAAGGTAATCACTGTTTCCGGCTCGTGGAACCCCCACTGCAGCAGCTGATCTTGACGTGGCCTCAGAGCTTCCACCATGCCGGTGGAGATTTCGGATAGAAACGCGATGATCTGCGATAGCCGCCGAAGTTCGAATCTTTCGCCATGCTCGTCCATCCAAACCTGCTCAGGCCCCTCGGCACGCTCCACTCGATGCCTTCCACTGGCGATCCATTCAACACGCCCCGGAATAATCTCGAAAAGCTTGTCGGGAAGGTAAGCCGTAAGCGGCGAAAAAAGCGGTGCGCAAACGAGGGAGTCCAAGAGAAATGGGCTGCCGCGCCGGGGATTACTGGACAGATACAGCTGATGAAAATGACGGCCGATGTTCAAGCGCTCCGGCACGGTTTCACCTTCGAGATAGAGCTCAAGGGTGGCCAGGGGCGAAGAATCGACCAAGTCGAGAGGCCGCGGGCCTTCGCCATCCAGGAAGTCCAGGATGCTTGCGCCCGACATGGTGGTGAGCAAGCCGAGTACCTTGATCTGATCGGCGGGGAAAACATCCCCCGCGAGAATCTCCCATCCGAAATCATTTCGGCGCAGAACATAGGCTCCGTATGCGTTCTCCACCTGCAGAGAATGCACGTCCAGCGCACGCTCGATGAGCACGGGGCGCTTGTCGGTCAAATCGTAGCGATTGCGAAGGAAATGCGTGCGGAGCAGCGTGGGCACCTGTAGCAGGGAATCGGTCCAACTTGCGCTGGCCCAGAGTTTCTGCGTCGACGCGTCCAAGTTTCCGAAACGTAGAGTGTCCACGGCCGATTTTCGATGGAGCCAAAGTTCCAAATCGGGCTGGGCCAAGCCCAGCTCGTCCAGATTCGAATCAGTGATAAGCCCGGCCGTGCTGGGCCATTTCTCCGAGTGGAGGACACCGAAGATTCTGAGCATGAGATCGCGATCGGCGATATCTCGCACCGGCGCAACCAGAGACCACATGCCATCTTCGTAAGTCAGTCGGGAACGCTGCTCGGGGCTCACAATATCCAGCGTTGAGATATCCTCTGGCTGAAATGGGTAGAGCTTGCCTTCGCGAGAGCTCTGCTCTCCTCGAAGGACATAGACGATGACCACGGAGGACAAGAGAGCCAGAACCAGAAATAGAATCGCAGCGAAACGACGCTTCAATGGAAGACCTACCAGTTTGAGGGCTCAGGGAGTGAAAGGAATCGTAACGGCCCTGTCAAGGCGCGGTGCCATCGGGCATTCGAGCCAGGCGAACCAATTCGCAAACGCCCGGAGGACTCGTGTCGTGGGTGGCCAACTGCCGATTCAATCGGCGGCCCATCCAACCCCAGGGCCCCGCCAGCAGAATGGGTGGCGTGGTTCCGATGGTGGCACGTTCGTGCAATTCTTCGATACGTGCGGCGCTTGGGGCCGTTCGCCCAATGTATAGATAGCCTTCGCCGGTCTTGAGCCGAGTACCTGCGTCCAGAATGTGCATCGGGAAACGGGCCAGCTCCCGCATGTACTCCTCCTGACTCCATGATCCCAGCGGTCCGAATTCGATGGCGATGCGATCCAGGCCCATGCCGGCGGCCTCGCCGCCGTCGGGACGGAAGAGAGCGCCTCGTCGAACAAGCCCCAAGCGCTCTTCGAGCTCTTCATCACCCAAATGCTCTGCGGCCGGACTGCTCTGCTGCGCGAGAAATCGATCCCAGCGCCGCCAGGCCAATCGAATATGGGTTTTGAGATCTTCGCCCTGTTCAATTACCCCATCGAGCATGGGATCATACTCCGGCCGCCACCGGGCCAGTGTCAGCAGATGATGTCCAGCACGGAGGGCTGCCACGCCCTGCTCCTCCATCGGAATGGTTTGCGCGCCTTTCATTTCGAGGGCATCGGTCATGACGAGACCCTTGTATCCCATTTCATCCTGCAGGAGCCCGCGAACAATGTCTTCGCGGTAGGTGACCGGGGTCGGGTCATCCCCCAATTGCAAATGAGCGGTCATGACACCCGGCACCTTCAAACGGATGGCTCGCCAGAAAGGCCGAAGCGCTTCGCTACGATCTTCGGGTACCTGAGGAAGGGTGAGGTGGCTGTCTTCGCTGCTGTCTCCGTGGCCGGGGAAGTGCTTCACCACGGGCAGGACGCCGCCCGCCTTGAAACCATTCATGGAGGCTTGCACCGCTCGGGAGCATTCCTCGGGATCGGGTCCAAATGAACGAGTTCCGATTACTGGATTCTGCGCACCATCGTCCAGGTCGGCCAAGGGGGCGATGATCACCGTGACTCCGGACGATGAACTTAAGCGTCCTAGGGTCTTGTGCATTCGCTCCAGGGTATCGGTGCCCGCCAGGGCCAGAGCGCGAGGCGAGGGCCAGGCAGGGCGGGAGCCGCTCACCTGAATCCATCCTCCCTCTTCATCCAGAAAAACGGGGAGGGGGCGTCCGGCAGCATGCTCCAGCTTGCGCTTGAGAGGTTCTATGGAGGCGGCGCGGCGTGGAAGATTATCGCGGAAAAAAAGGATACCCGCCGGCGGATGGCGCTCTAGGAGACGCAGGAAATCATCTTGGGGCTCGGGACCGTCGAAACCGAGAAGCCAGGGCGGGCGCAATTCTTCGGGGGTGATTTCGGGCATGCGGGCAGTTTAGCGGGAGCCCGGCAAAGCGGAAGCAAAAAAAAACGAGCGGGTTGGTGGGTGACCCGCTCGAAATCCAGGGGGGGAATGCGTCTCTCTCTGTGATGTCTATATCAAGCCGCGTGCCAATATGAAGTTCCCGGGATTTTGTGTCTAAATGCTTGTCTTTCAAGGGATCCAAGCGAGCTTGAATCCGTCCCCTGCTACCCAGCGCCCCCGGCAGGGGTCAGTTTGTGGAGAGAGTGTCCGAAAATGAGGAAAGCCGCCCCAAACGGGACGGCTCCTTCAGAGGCTTAGGGCCGGGTACTAGAGCTTGCCCTTGAGCTGGGTCGACGGCTTGAAACCCACGGTCTTGCTGGCTGCGATCTTGATGGTTTCGCCGGTCTGAGGGTTGCGGCCGGTGCGGGCCTTGCGCTTGCGG